>NZ_CP019980.1:2529585-2837033 GCF_002982115.1 Lysinibacillus sphaericus
AATTCGGGTTTTTGCTCACATAAAAAACGACAGACAAACTCTGTAAAAAGGCGAACTTGTTCATAAGAAAATGTATTGAATGGTAATGGAATATAAACTTGCAAACCTTTGCCACCAGAAGTTTTAACAAAAGACTGTAGTTTAAAATAATCAAATATTTCTTTTAAGTGTAGTGCACCGCTTATGGCAAGTGAAAATGCGTCGACCGAAGGAGGATCTAGGTCAAAAACAATCTCTGTAGGCTTTTCAGTGTCAATCGTTTGAAAAGGGATGTGAAATTCTAATGCAAGTTGGTTCCCTAACCACAACAGTGTTTCAAGATTATTGCATAGGATACTATGATGTTCGCTCATTCTTTCTGTTTCGACAAATGCAGGTAGATGTTCCGGACTGCTTTTTTGATAGAAACTCTCCCCTGGTACCCCATGAGGAAAACGAATTAACGTAATAGGTCGATTTCGTAAAAATGGCAGTATAAAAGGTGATACAAGCTGTAAATAGTACAAATAGTCCTCTTTTGTAATCGCGATAGCAGGCCACACCGGCTTGTTGGGATGCGTGACTGGCACACTATCCGGTATTGGCATAAGCTGGCGTTGCATAAGTTGCCAATTACAGTACTGGTGTTCCATTTCTAATCGAAATGCATGAAAACGAGGTTCTCTTAACTTACTACCATCAAAGTCGATACATGCGATATCAATACAGATGGATGGTTCTAATTGCCATGTTTCGTTGTTTTGTTGCCCGTTTGCTTGAAAAAATGTAATAAGGGTATTTAACTCTTCCTTTTTCATCCCATGCCTAAAAACAACCACTTCCGTTAGCACACCCTGTCGATGCACACAACCGTGAAAATATCCATTTCCTTTATCAAATTTGTTCACAATCACTGTGACAATTTTCCAATTCTTAATTTTTAGCCAATGTGTTGACCGTACAGCCTCCTGCCATTTACTCGTCTTTTTCTTGGCAATAATACCTTCACCATTATAAATTTTGATGAAATGCCACAAAGTTTGGCTATCTTCAAAAACATCAATTGCTTGTAAACGATGGTTTTCTTCATATTTAATAGCAGTCGGTAGCTTTAACGATGTAAAAAGAGTGTTTAGTTGCTGTTTTCGCGTTTTTAAATAGCGATTCATTTGACTTTCCCCTTGATAGGAAAGTAAATCAAAAACAATATAATGACAAGGAAAGGATGTAGCATGTGCAGCAATCACTTCTTTTTTTTGCATTCTTCCCCGTTGTTGCACGATTGCAAATTCACTTTTATAGTTGTTGATTAAATACACTATTTCTCCGTCAAATACTAACGGTAAAAATTCTTTGATCTGATTATAAAGACTTCTGCAATAATCAATAATTTCCGGAAACAAATGATTTAACACATTGCCATTTCTACTTTTCAAAATAGGCTCTTCATCAGTCCACTGTAATAGACAGCGGAATCCGTCATATTTCCCTTCGTAAAGCCAATCATCTCCTTTTGGCGGTTCATTTGCTTCTACTAATAACATTGGTTTAATCTTGTACACCTACTTTCTTATTTTGTACTGTTGACACTATTTTTATTTAGCATACATAAAACACATCAAATTATTACATAGTAAGAAAAACGAGGTGACAACATGCATACAGTTTGGAAAGGTAGCATTTCATTTGGTCTTGTCAACATACCAGTTAAACTACATGCTGCTACAGAAAATAAAGACATTAAATTACGACAACTTCATAAAGAATGCCATACACCTATTAGCTATAAGAAAGTATGTGAGGGTTGTAATCAAGAAGTAACAGAAGAGAATATTGTAAAGGCATATGAGTATGCAAAAAATAAGTTTGTCGTTCTAGATGAAGAAGAGCTAGAGAACTTGCGTAAAGAAAACGAAGATAAGGCTGTTGAAATTATCGATTTTGTTAAATTAGGCGAAATTGACCCTATCTATTTTGAACGAACTTATTTCTTATCGCCTGATACTACAGGCAGTAAGGCATATGCCCTATTGCGACAAACATTAGAAGAGTCAGGTAAAATTGGCGTTGCTAAAATTATTATTCGTTCGAAGGAACAGCTTGCGATTGTTCGTGTTTATCAAAATGCCCTCGTAATGGAAACAATCCATTTTCCTGACGAAGTTCGTAGTGTGCAAGATGTTCCAAACATCCCAAGCGAGCCAACCATTGTTCAAAAAGAATTAGACGCTGCACTGATGCTAGTTGACCAGTTAACAACGGTATTTAATCCAGAAAAATATACAGATGACTATCGCAATGCTTTAATGGAACTTATCGAAGAAAAGAAAACGACAAATTCAGTATCTGCCAGTGATAAGCGTCCACTACCTGACAACGTTACTGATTTGATGTCAGCACTCCAAGCTTCTTTAGATAAAACAAAAAAACCTACAACAAGAAAAAGAGCAACCAAAACGAAGAAAAATGCGTAATGCGGAGCTCACCAACCATAGAACAAAAGGCATCGAGAACTTATATACTCGATGCCTTTTTCTTGTGATATAGCTAACCCCCCACAAAAGGAAACGTATGTTTGTTCATCATGTTATAATTAGTATAAAAATTGATGGATGGTGTCTAATGATCAAAGTAAATATTGAGGAACGTATGAATCACTATCGTGTTCAAGGGTTAAGCCTTTTAGTAATTGAAAAGGGGCAAATTAGTCAAATAGAACATTATGGATATCTTATGGCAGGAACTAGGCAAAAAGTAAATGACCAATCTATTTTCAATGCCTGTTCTATAAGCAAATTTTTAACGAGCATGGTAGTAATGGTATTAGTAGAACAAGGCTATTTAGATTTAGATGAGGATGTCAATAACAAACTGAAATCGTGGAAGGTACCGGAAAATCAATATACGAAGCTAAAAAAAGTAACATTACGAAACTTACTTTGTCATCAATCTGGCATTATAGATCCAGTGAATAGTTTTTCAACTTTAAACGCTGCTCATGCGAAACCGTCAATGGTAAATTTGTTAAATGGCACAACACCTTACTGTCAAAGCCCTATAGAAGTAAGTGGTGAACCTTGGCATGCATTTCATTATTCGGATGCTGGTTTTTGTATTATACAGTTATTAATAGAAGATGTAATGGCACAATCATTTGACTCGATTATAGAAGAGCATATATTTAAACCGTTAACTATGACACATAGCACATTTTCTACAACATTTGCATCATCAAAAGCACAATCTTTCGCTAGTGGTCACCACAAAAATGGAAAATCGGTGACAGATAACTACCTAATTTATCCTTACCCTGCGGCTTGTGGTTTATGGACATCCCCCGCTGATCTAGCTAAATTATTACTAGAGTTAATAAATGCTTTAAAGGGCTCTAGTAAAATCGGTATCTCTGCAAACCTAGTCAAAGAGCTAATTCAACCACAAGGTGCTAAAGAATGGGCTGGTTTAGGTGTATTCCTTGAGGGCTCAGGACAAGAAGTAGAAATCTCCTCCCTTGGCTGGGGTATTGGGTTTCAATGTATGCTTGTATTATTTCCTTATATAGAAAAAGGAATGATTGTTATGACAAATACTGATTTAGGCGTTCATCAAATGCAAGGAATCATAGGTGAACTATACAAATCACTTATCTCCTGTTCATAAAACGACGTTTTCCCCTACCAAATCCAAACAAAACTAAGCAACCAGTCGTTGGTATAATACCGACAACTGGTTGGACAATGCTTTTTTGACCGCCTTTTAGATATATCTCTTTATTGCTAAAACTTACTTAAAAAACATATGCGACAGCCATAAAATCAACTTTCTTGTTTTACTTGATAATGCATTTGCACCATCTGTCCATAACATGTTGTCTTTATTAATTCTAGATTGATTTGCGGATTATCCTTTTTAAATAAGGCTATGCCAGAACCTAATATATGCGGGGTAATGGTAATAATGTATTCGTCAATTAGATTTTCTTTCATAAAAGCATCAAGAATCTCTGCTCCACCAACCATCCAAATATGTGCTCCTGATTGTTTCTTTAACTGTTGGGTAAACGATACAACATTTTCATTCACAAATTCCACATCGTCATTTTTGTTCTTTGCTGATTTCGAGAAAACATAACATTTTTTATCAGAATATGGAAAAGCATCAGAGTGTTCCATCACATAATCATAGGTGCGTTTCCCCATTATGATGGTATCAATTGTTTGATACATATCCATGTACCCATTATCCCCTTCCCCTTCTGATTCTAATAACCATTGTAAGTCATCATCCTCTTTCGCAATAAATCCATCTACACTAGTCGCAACAAATAAAACAATTTTTCTATTCATTAGGTGGTCTCCTTTTCTCATGAGCGTTTTGCTTTTGATTAAATCATTAGCACAAACTATACTAAACAGTAAACATGACAAGTAATGGCATGATTAAAAGAAAAGGTGAGAATATGTCTAAAGCAAAACGTTTATTAGATATTCTACTATTTGTAAATGCGAAAAGAAAATTTACAGCGCAAGAACTAGCCGATGAATTTAAAATATCCGTCCGAACCGTGCATCGTGATTTATTGGATTTAAGCGATATGGGTTTACCCATATATGCAGAACAAGGGAGGAATGGAGGATATACCGTTATTACAACACGTCTACTTCCACCTATGTTATTTACAGAAGAAGAAGTTGTATCCATTTTCTTTGCATTTCAAGCGCTCAATTATTATCGTGATTTACCTTTTGATGCTGAAATCCGCTCCGTCACGCATAAATTATATCGTTCACTTCCAAAAGATGCCCAAGCAAAAGTAGATAAACTTCGCTCTTATATTGCCTTTTGGAATCCTAAGAGAACAATCGATACCCCTTTATTAAAAAATGTTTTAGATGCGTCGATTGAAGGAAGTCAGCTTCACATTCAATACCACTCAAAAAAAGCGATAACAACAAAGCATATTCGTCCTATCGGTGTATATGCTCATAATGGACTATGGTATATGCCTGCATACGACTTTCATAAAGATAAAGTTTTATTGTTTCGAGTGGATCGTATCCATGCCATTATTTCAAGCATAAAAGACGACAGCAATTTTACAAACTTAGAAGAATGGTTTGATTCATATGAAGTAAAAACCCCTATTAGATTGCTTGTTGAACTGTCTAAAGAAGGCGTACGCCAATGTCTAAGTGAGCCAAATTTCCAAGGTTTCGTGACCATCAACGAACATGGTACGGGTACTATCGATGCGATGATTGATGAAGGTGAGCTTCACTTTATCGCTCCTCTATTTTATAGACTAGGATTACATGCAAAAATTATTGAGCCAGAAGAATTAATCCAACATATGCGGAAACAGGCTAAAGAAATTTTAACGATGTATCAAGAAGGAAATTTATAAATGGCTCGTTCCAATTAGGATCTGCGTGGAAAATTTTTCGTTGGTCTGAAAATAAATATTTTATAAGTTATTAAAAATAAGGAAAAGTAAGCAGTAAAATAGAGTTTGCGCCTTGCCCATATGTATACGATGTAACGTTGTGAAATCCTTAGCCTTGTTAATAGTAACTATACTGCCTCTCTCATTATGTATAGAGATGTTTCTTGGATAACAAGACCTTCTATGTTAACATTTACAAAAACCCCAATTAAGGAGTGAAATTATGGCGACCATTGAAGACTTTATGGCACTGGATATTCGAATCGGTACAGTTATGGAAGCGGAAGAATTACCAAAGGCACGAGTTCCCGCTATTAAAATGAGCATTGATTTTGGTGAAACATTGGGCATTAAGCAATCTTCTGCACAAATTACAAAACGATATACACCTGATGAAATCATCGGCAAACAAGTAGTAGCAGTTGTCAATTTCCCGCCACGACGAGTAGCAGGTTTCAAATCAGAGGTTCTCGTAATCGGTGGTGTGCCGATAGAGGGAGATGTCATTCTATTAACACCCGATCAATCAGTACCCAATGGCACAAAAATTAGTTAAAGCACCCTATTCCCATTTTCACTGTCACTTTGCCATCCGTATAAAACATTTTATTTGATTGCACTGACAAATGGCTAAAGCTTGATAACTTCCTCTGCATATTCATAGTAGTGTAAAGCTTAAAAAGCCTTTACAAAAACTCTCCTGTTTTGGGGTCACTTTCTTTAGGGAAGTGACTCTTTTCTATTTTTAGAATATTAAAAATCGCCCACAATAACGTACGCTTTTTTTGTTCATTTCAATTATTGATGAAGTTGTGATAGACTTGAAGTTTAGTGCCTAGAGACATCTACAATTATTTGACCAATATCAAGTGATCAATAATAGAAAAGGATGATAACCCATTGATTAATGAACAACATACCAATAAATATATATACACATATGTCCATCATGTAGATGAATACGATTTATGTAGAATGGAGATGCGCTCTTTTTTCGGTGTAGATTCCTCATCAAACTATATGATAAGCAATCTAGAAGTTGACCCTAGTCGTAGTCCTTTTATACAAGATCGACTTGAAGTGCTGTTTGAAGACCATAGCGTAGAAAATATAAAAAAATTAGTGAAGAATTTAATAGTTGGTGAAAAAACTTATAAGGTAGTTTGTTTAAATAATTTTGTTATAGGTCAAACAAAGAAAATTTCTCAGCCAGAGCGCCGACGAATAGAACGCGAGCTAGGATTGTGTATCGAGGGAGACCCTGATCTAAATTATCCTGAAATTATTTTTGGTCTTATTTTAATAGATGGAAAATGGTATTTCGGTAAACATCTGAAAAGTGAGTCCATTTGGCGTAAACATTTACATAAACCAAATAGTTATTCAACAGCACTTAGTACAAGAGTTGCTCGCGCCGTTGCCAATATCGCCATTCCTCAGCCACAAAATATTCGTGCTATTGACCCTTGCTGTGGTATAGGAACGGTAATAGTAGAAGCTCTTTCTATGGGTATTGATATTGAAGGAAGAGATATCAATCATTTTGTTTGTAGCGGTTCTCGCGAAAATATAGCCTATTTTGGTTTACAAGGAAAGATTACTTTAGGTCCCATTTCAGAAGTAACAGAACACTATGATGTAGCTATTATTGATTTACCATATAATTTGTTTACGCATTCATCACGTGAAGATCAATATAATATACTTAAACATGCTCGTCGAATTGCGGATAAAGTAGTTGTCGTTACTATTGAAACAATTGATGATTTAATACATGATGCTGGTTTCATGATTGCCGATCGCTGCATTGCGAAAAAGCAGTCTTTCTTACGTCAGATTTTATTATGTCAATAAGCCTTCTCTATCACAATAAATGATTAATAACCCATTGGTGCTGATAGGAATTTCTTTCATCGGCCTGAATGGGATTTCAAAATAAACATCCCATATAGCCTATCAAAATTAAAAAGCACCTATTAGTCCTCACTAATAGGTGCTTGCTTGTTTACAATTTATTAAAAATAAGTATTATTTCTCGCCGCTTAATTCTACTAAAATTTTAGCTTGTGATTTATCGTTTGTTAAAGCTTCAAAGCCTTTTTCAACGATATCATCTAATTGAATACGGCCAGTAATAATTCCTTGAGGTTTTAATTGACCACTGCCCATTAAATCAACTGTTTGTTGGAATGATGTTGGTGTGTAAGCAATACTTGAAGTAATTTTCACACCTGTATTTGTTAAATGAATTGGATTCCATTCAATTGGACGAGCAAAGATTGATACAATAACCATAGTACCACGAGCTCTTGTTGCATCGATTGCTTGTTTAAATGTTGGCGCAACACCTGCAACTTCAAATGATACATCCACACCATCTGGAACGATTGCGCGAATTGCTTCTACACCATCTACTTCACCAGAGTTAATCACGTGCGTTGCACCAAGTTCTTTTGCTTTTTCAAGACGTGTTTCAGATAAATCTAATACGATAATTTTACTTGCACCAGCTGCTTTAGCTGCAATAGCCGTTAATAAGCCGATTGGGCCAGCACCAAAAATCGCCACAGTATCACCGAAACGTAAATTACCCTCTTTTACAGCTTGTACTGCTACAGCTGTCGGTTCAACAAGTGCACCGTCTTCAAGTGTCATTGTTTCAGGTAGTAAATAAACATTACTTTCAGGAGCATTTGCATAAGTAGTGAAGCCACCATCGCCATGTAAACCAATGAAGCTAAAACCATCATAAGCGTCCATATCTTCAGGTTTGTTACCGTGCGTTAATGTAGGGTTAATTGCAACGCGATCGCCCACTTTAAACTTAGTAACGTTTGCACCAACTTTTTCAATAGTTCCTGCAAATTCATGCCCCATAATCAGTGGAGCGATTTCACCAGTTAATTCATCTTTTTCTTTTGTTGGAATAAAGACAGGTCCTTCTTGATATTCATGTAAATCACTACCACAAATACCAGCCCAAGCTACACGAACTGTAACTTCATTATCTTTAAGAGCTTTTAATTCTCTGTCCTCAATACGAATGTCTTTTTCTCCGTACCAAACTGCTGCTTTCATAATGTCGAAACCTCCGATGGAATTTATGTCTTTTTGTCACAACTTCATTCTATCACTAAAATAAAATGATACAAATATAATGACTCAAAAAAAATATAGTAATCCTATTAATTTAGTATACAACTAAACCAAAACAATATATTGATGTTCTAAAACAAATAACACTATATATTGTATATCATAAATTTTGATATTTTCTCTATAGTAAAATACATATTTTATTAGTATATTAATAAACGTTTTAAATATTGAAATATTTGCTGTTTAATTTGGGTGCATTTTGCAGTGAAAAGAAGATTAACAATATGAATTGTTGTTAATCAAATCTTTTGGTTATGATAATCGAGGATTTAAGAAATGTCGTTTCCATCATTGTCGGGAGCGTTGGAAAGAATGAACACTCTCTTTCCAAATCTCGAATGATAACGACATGAAATGGAATAGTTTACAACGGAATAAGAATGCAAAAAATGTTTTCCTACCAACAAAAATAGCAATCCAATTATCTATAGCAGAAAAAGAAAATATTTTCGATACTACAAAAAATCTCCTAAATATGAAATAATTATAAACGAACCGAAATCTCTTCTTTTTTCATAAGACTTCCCTTTCTTTAGTATCATTGCCTTGTAGTATATAAGAATAATTTTTCTATATTACATCTCCATATGGGGCATTGTTATTCTCACAGCTAATTCTACAATTGGCTGTGAAAAGGTACTTGGAATCATTGGACTTGGAAAATCGCTAATTTGCAAGTCCAAAAGATGCTTCTCCTACTTGAATCCAATCTAAATCATCTGTGCCTTGTATAGCACCTATAAAATGATAATCTGCACTATATCTATCAAAACCGTCTTTATTAGGAATAGCTCTGCAGACCTCTGCTAAAGAAATCCAAAACTTGTGGACTTGCATATAGAATTTGCTTAGCGAAAAGTTGGCAATCCTCACAACCACAATGAGCTTTTTCGGATACTTTCCTATCTTTACAGTGAAATAATTTCTAACAATATATTAACATTCCACAAATCTTTTTAATTCTAATGACTTTGTGTATTTTACTATCGAAAAAGAGCCCCCGATTGTTCATATATCTAACAATCGGGGGCATTTTTTAATACCTTGTACTATATAATAGGCAATTTTTAGCTCATTACATTTACTTGATTTAATTGCTTAATATCTTGTTTACGATCCCACTCAAATGTAATTAAATCTTGACTATTTAAATTTTCAGCCATTAAGGAAACGGCTGAAATTCGACTATTGTCATACAGTTTAAAGTAATAGTTTTTACTTTGTGCACACATAGCTGAGGTATAGATGGTATAATCCGTTTTCCCCTCATTTGTCAAAACAACACCTTTTGGGATATTTACAGAAGATAGAATATGGAACAAGTTTGTTACGCCTTCTGTTTCATTTTTGGCTTTTTCAGTATATTTTTTCCAGTATGCTACCCGAAGAAAACGTGCTGACGGCGTAAAATCACCTGGTAATCCTAAGCCCCCTGCCCCTTGCCCAAACGGTGTCAAATCCAAGTCTCCCATCATTATATCTTGTGGCGGATTTGGTGTGACACCAATGTAAGCTCTTAAATTTGTCTGATGCCATTCATAGCCAGGGCTATTCGTCATGACGCCAATCGTTTTTCGATGAATGGTAATGCCTGTTTTATCCGGTTCAATAACAATCGATTCACCAGAAGCATCTGTAAATGTATAGTGAAGTGGGGGTGCAAAGCCAAGTATTATATTGGCCTCATTCAATAATGTATAAGAAGTTAATTTTTCAATAACATCATCGACAGTTACACAATTTCCTAAAACTTGAGAAATTACATACACGGGATTGATGCCTCTTGTGCCTTTTTTAGGTTCGTCAGCATAAGTCGCAAATGTAGCATAGTAAAGCATTGCGCCCATTAATCCCTTTTCGTTTACCCCATCATAGAGAACTGGTGATGTAATGTCAGTGCTTCCCATTCCAACAAAAGCATATGAATTGTTAATGACTACATTTTCTTTTTCTAACAATCGAATGCCGTAATTACGTGGGACAATAATCACTTTACTATCTGGTTCCATTGTAAAATCCATTGTGCGAGCGAATAAACTTTTATCATCTGTTGTACGAATTGATAAGCTACTGCAACCTAACATAAAAAACACTCCCTTGAAAAAGTATTTTAAAAAAATGTAACGGAATTATTTTTAAATCAACTAACGTATCTTCATAATAAAGAATTTACTTCACTTATCACGAGTACCATAATTAACTAAAAATAGATTTATTCCGCTTCCAAAACCATACTATCACTTCCATTAATGGAAATTCAAGGATAAATTTACGCCGTTTTTTGGCGGTCATACCACCTTTTTTTAAGACTGAAATTTCCAATCCCATGCAATAACGCCACATCGCGCCACATACACCGTCATTTTTTGGCGTTACTATTATTTTCTAATACTATGAAAGTAGTATTTTTAAAAAATCCACTGTCTAACAATTGACTTTCTAATAAAATTCATATTTTTATAGACATGTATTTTTTCACTAAACTGTCAAATTTGATATATGTTTACACATATAAAAGACCCTCTTTGCTTAGCAACTGGTGCAAATATAACTATCTTTTATGATTAGGAGGTAGGTTAAAGGATATGCTATTGAATAGGTAACTTATTATGAACTACTAGTAAATTACAAAATCACCATTTAAGGTTACATTTCATAGAATGGCATTTAATTCACACGATTATTACTGACAACACTTACCAATATTGATACAATCTTAACAATGATGGCAATTATAGATTTAAGATAAAACATTACATATCTTCAATGTAATTTTTATAAATTAAAATAATAGGAGGATTTATTAGTGGGATTATTTGATATCTTTAAAGGGGACAAGGTTCATAACAAACAAGGTATGAATCCCCATTTTGCATTTGTAACATCTTTACTTTATATGATGGGGGCAGATGGTGAATATGATAATGAGGAAATAGGTCAGTTGTTATCAGTTATTGGAGGTAAGAAAAAAGGCAGTACAGTTTATGTAGGTGGTAACCATAATGATTTAATGGACCAAGTTATTAAATACGTAAATAGAAATTCCGTAGACCAATTTTTACTTGAAGCGGCTCCAGCATTAACTGATGCTCAAAAGATGTGCATTTTAGTTAATATTATCGATTCATCTTTATCTGATGGTGAAGCTGAAATCCAAGAACAACAACTATTTGCTAAATTCTTAAAAGCTTTCGGGATTTCTGAAGAAAGATTCAAACCTTTCTTTGAAGTTATTGTTTTAAAAAATGATCGTTCTGTATTCTTAAATCCAAACCATGCTAAAAATCAAACTGGATATAAAGTAAATCTTTCAAAATAAAATCCCAGTCACTCATTTTAAATGAGTGACGTTTTTGTGTTTATAATAAAATCAAAGTTAAATTCATCTCGTTCTTTTACTTGTGTAGATTAGGCTGCTGTATATGACAAGATTATCTTCCCTTACACAAAAGCATTTGTTGCAATAATTCCAGAACAACGTTTACACAAGTATAATTGGGCAAAAATAAATAACCAGATAATGAGCATCTGATTATTTAATCGACCCACCCGAAAATTTCATCAAATGAGTTTAATAGTATTAGATTTTTAAATTCCTGCTACTATTTAAGTGAAGTAAGAAATAAAATGAATACATTCGCGGTAATCCCGCCCACCCCTATAGCTCGAAAATTTGCACAACAATTAACAACAAATAGCTACTATTCGTTACTTTAATTGCTATACTTTGATTTAAGAACGTTATTTGAAATATCTTTAAAAACCCGAGACAATATCAAAAGGCGTAGCGTATCCGTTTACTAACACTTGAACTGTGTCATATTTTGCATCACCACGAGTAATTTTAAATACGTACTGTTTTAACTCACTATTTTCTTGACTTACACTATCTAACTTTATGTCTAATATGTTCTCTCTCACTTCAAGCTGAGCTATAACTGTTTCTAAAGATTGAAAAATAATATAGGCGTCTCCCTTTTCACTATCATGAATGTATTGCAGTGTGGAATTAGGATTAATTCTTTCCGTTACTTTTGTTGGAACACTTTGAATTTCAATAATACTTAATTCTTTTGAATAACAAGCTGCTACTATGATTGCCGTAACTAACATTAAAGAAAATTGTCTCCTCAATTAAGCACCTCATTTCTATTAGGTAACCTTGTTTTCACAAATATTATATAACTCAACATGCCGAAAATGGATGGAGGACATTTTGCTCTTAACGCTGTATATCCAAATGAACCACAATAAGTATTTATTTTTTATTTTTTCGTTCTAATAGGATAGGTGCTATATTTAGTAAAATTGAAACAATGGTTAGTAACCATAACGTTTTTTCCATAGTCGGTACAACATCCAATAAAGCCGCCCAATCTTCAACTTTTACCCAATTAGATACAAGACTATGTTCTGCACAGAGTGTCAATGCTGTAAATGATAACCCCATTGCCATCGCAAGTTTATAATCTTTACCTGTTATATACCTATATAGATTGAAAAAAGTTGCTATTATAGTAATAAGACCTAATATTAACCACATAATGATACCTCCCTTTTTCAATATAGACATAAATTGTAATTAAATGGTTCCCACTTCCTCATTCGGACGCAGTATTGGCGTAAATTACGACACCATGGAAGGAAGATTTTAAACAACTATTTGAAAAAGAGCACCACAAAGGCACTCTTTAAAGATTCGTTATTTCACACTTATGTAAGTATTTTAATTGCCGAAGGTATTCCCGTTACCAAGATAACCAAAATGATTGGAGATACTCAAGAAATGGTTATGAAGGCTTATACTCAGTCGTTGGCTTATGAAGAACTAAAACATGAATGACATTTGGTTAATTCCTATTTTTTACCTTTATTTGGGGTACAAACGATATTTGTACCCCTCCACTCTTGCTATATAAGCTTTTATTAGTCTATCTAAATATATTATGTTCATATAAAAAATCATAGGAAAGATCGACAAATAAATATTCGTGTTCATTAATGGCAATCGAAAATGTTCGCGTAATTTCTCCTGTCTCGATATCTCGATACAGTTCTGAAATTTCCCCATTTTGATCATTTCGCATTTTAATAATCGTTTGTAGGAAATACGGTCGCCAACTCCAATTTTTATTAATTGCATTTGGCTGTAATTCCCATATCCCTTCTACACGCATCACGTTAGGCGTTAATTGGAAACCATCCTCATTACAGATATATAATCGGAAAGAGTAATGATCTAAAAGCTCTGCTAAATGTTCTAATTGTGAAATATTATCGCTAGAAGGCTTTACTCGATGAACAATCGCTTCTAACTCTTCTCTTAATTTCTTCAACTCGAAATATTGTGCCTGAAGCATCTTCTTTTCAGATGTTATAAATTGCTGACATTCCTCTTTAAAACGTTCCTTTAATATATCTTTCTCCACAAATGTCTTTGCAGCATTTGCTAAATAAGAACCTTGATAGAATCGTCCCCCGTTTTTCCAAGCAAATTGCAATTGGTAAACAGTTCCTATTCCTTCAAACAATAAGTTAGCCCCGATTTTATAAGCTAAGCTTCCAATGGCTGAAATCATATCAGATTGTGCAGACCATGAGTCATAATTCAAATCACGTATATTAACCTTTAAAATTTGAGGTGATAATAATGCGATATGTTCTAAATGACTTTCAGCACCTACTTCTTGCACAGCAATTTTCATACCGAATGTTGTAAAATAGCGAAGAGCGTGGTGCAATTTATTAATATCGCCTAAAAATCGATGCTCGGAAACAACTAAGACAATACGATGTAAATCTTCTTCCCCTATATATTGTTGAATAATATTAAAATGACTTTCACCGAAATCTTGCATTAACAAGTTCGGATTACTTGGAATATAAATATCAATATCGGGTGCTACTGTGTCTATCTGCGTTAATGCAGCGTGTAAAATTTTATGCTCCATATCAATCCGATATTCTTCTGGAATATCTTCATTATTCACAAAATCTTTTAAATTGATTTGTTGACCTTCTATTTGTAACTGTCCGGAAATTTCGTAGGCAATCACCGTATGCGCATCAGCGCTAAATATAGGTTGAAAATACCCATGTATTTGATCTAAATTAGTTAACACTTCAATTGCGTCCATTGTCGAAACCTCCATACTTGAATAATCTATCATTATTCAAAAATAACATTACAACTACAGTTCATTTAATGAAAAAGCTCTCTGACTGTATAATAGTTTGTTTATAGGAATTTCGCAACTTCACATGCCATATTTTTGTTATTCGTTTGTTCGTTTAGACCGTCACTAATTCTTTTTCCTGTTGTTTTTGTGCGATTGTCTCCGGTCTGCGTACCCAACTCAGTCCAAGTGTTCCTTCCCCTGCATGCACACCGACACAAGCACTCAATGGCAGAACGTGAAAAATAATAAACGGATACGCTTTTTCTAGGGCTAATTTCCAATTCATCGCACCTTCTTCATTATTACAGTGAATAACAGCTACTTCTGGAATTTGATGTGAGTCTAAATCATTTATTAGAAGGTTTTCTACATATGCTTTTGCTTTTGCTAGTGCACGTACTTTTTCCTTCATGACAACTTTACCATTATCAAAAGAAATAACGACTTTTATATTTAATAGTTGACTCAAAAACGCCTGTGTCCCTGACACACGGCCACTTTTATGCAATTGTGATAAGCTCGCTGGGATAAAGGACAGCTCGCTATGATCTGCAAGTTCATTGATTTTTTCAACGATTTGTTGTGGTGGGACGCCTTCTCGTTCTAATTGCTGCCCGAGTTCTATCATTTTCATCATTGGGAATGAACCGATTTTAGAATCAACTGGATATACTTCAAATTGTGCTTGTTGTGCTGCTGTGAAAGCGCTTAAATAAGTGCCCGACAAATGTTGCGAAGTATGAATAGCAATAGCACAGTCATAGCCTTGCTGTTTTAACGATTTATATAACGCTACCACTTCACCAATGGCAGGTTGCGATGTCTTTGGATGTGTTTTAGTAGTACGAAGTTTGTCATAAAATTCATCATGTGTCATATCAACAGTTTCTCGTAATACGCCCTCTTCAAAAACAATATTGAGTGGTAACACGTGAATTTGATTGTCCTGTATGAATTTTTCATCTAACAATGCTGCTGTATCTGTAACCCATGCTATTTTCTTGTTCATTAAATGCTGTGCTCCCTGTCTATTGTAAAGTATTAATCCTTATAACTTATGCAACTATACATAGACAGAACCGTGATGAATAGTGACATTTATCATAATTGCACAATTTTTTTACAGCGTTCGACATTTTTTCGACAAAATTCACAATAAAAAACCGTGTCCTAAAAGTAAAAAATGTACACACTTCTAGGATACGGTTATTATTCGTTATTCATTCATAAAGAAATACCAGACTACCGCCGCAATCATTAACGATACAAGGACTGCAATTGTTACACGCAATGGCGAAATCGGTGCGTCTCCTCCAACACGACCTGTTTGACCATTCACCATAAATCGATAAATTTTCTCTTTATATCTAAAAGAAGAAAGCCATATTGGTAACATTAAATACTTATATGTAATGTCATCATGTGTTGTAGAAAATCGCAAATTGGAGACAACATCTGCAAATTTTTCTATACGAATCTTTGCCGTAATTTCCGCTTCTAAATGATCGTGAATTTCTCTCTTTGCTTGGTTCCAGCCATCCTGTAAACCAATGCTATAGCGTTCTGAGAGAAATCCTGCTACATACTCTGGTTTATAGGATTTATTATTTAATAAGTTAAATGGCTCTATTTTTCGCATCATCTGACGATCATAGCGAGTTGTTGCACTAATTAAATAATCATCTATAAATTCCTGATAGAAACCACTGGTAGTATACCAATCTGTAACTGTACGCTGATTGCCATCCTTATCAGTGACCGTTCGATGCTTACCATAGCTTGCCGAATAGCGTGAGCTTGTTTTTGTATCAAACGTCCAATAAGGTAGATAAACACCTTTAAAAGCATCCGGCTTTGCACTAATTTTAGCAGCCTTTGGCGTAAACCATTTACTTTTAATCCACTTTTGAAAATTTTCGCCTGCTTGTTTATCTGTTACTTCAAATGTACATACGCCATTTGGTGCAAGTGTATTTGAAGCACTCGCTTCCATTACTTGATTTGAGCCACAATATGGACAGCTATCTGCTACTTGTAATGCATCATAAATCGTTTCAGCAGCACAAGCTTTACAAACAACCGTTTTTTTCTCTACGCCCCAGTTAAAGTTTCCTCGCTCTTCGGCCTTTGCAAAATCCATTTCTTGGGCCACTTTTTCTTGTTCCTTTTCCGGTTTGGCAATCTCGGTTTCAAAGCCACAATATGGACAAGTTAGCTTGCCTGTTGCGGGGTTAAACTCAATTGATGCACTGCATGATGGACATTCAGCATCGAATTCTAGCTTTGCCTCTTTGACGTTTTCCATTTCTTGCGTCGTCATCATCAGTCATCTCCTTACTTTAGATCATTATCATCGAAAACATCGCCACATTCAGGGCAAAATTTCGGAGGATTTGCAGGAGTTTCTGGCTGCCAACCGCATTTATCACAAGCATATTGCAATGCGCCAGACGGTTTTTTTGCCCCACATTCACTACAGAATTTACCTTTATTGATTGTGCCACATGAACATGGCCAGCCTTCTTCTACTGGCTTTGCTGCACCACAGTTTGAGCAAAACTTACCCGTATTCTCTTGTCCACATGAACATGTCCAAGCATTGGATGGGCTCGATTGTTGTGGCGTTGTTGTTTGTCTCTGTTTATTTTGCTCGCTCATTTGGAATAGTTGGCTTGCATTGACGCCACCCGCTTGTGTTGCCATATTCATCCCCATGAACCCAGCCATTGCACCGCCGTCATTGTGTGAAGCTGCAATCATCGCCTCTGCTTGTGCCCCAGTTAAATGCGCAGCCGCCATCCCAGGATCACGCATCACTGCATTGCGCTGTAGTTGTTTTATCATCGCTTCATCTTCTTCAGAAGCTTTTAATGAACTAATGCCAAATGATACGACTGCTAAACCACGTGTTGCCAACCATTTTTCAGATAACACTTTGTTAAGTGCATCTGCCAGCGCCACTGTATGCGCAGGGATTTCACTATAGCGCACGCCACTTGCCGAAATTTGAGCAAATGCTGGTTGTAATGCCGTCATAAGTTCTGTTTTCAATTGACTATCAATGGCATCCCGCGTATATTCACGCTCTACATTTCCACAGACATTTGTATAAAATAATAATGGGTCTACTATTTTATAAGAATATTCACCATGACAACGAATGGTAATATCAATATCTAAGCCAATATTGCGGTCAATGACACGGAAAGGAATTGGCGCAGGTGTTCCGTACTTATTGCCAACGATTTCTTTTTTATTGAAATAATACACACGTTGATCTTTAGCAGGCTCTCCACCAAATGTGAAACGCTTTCCAATTTGCTTAAACGTTTCCGTAATGTTTGCTGACAAATCATCCCCATACATAATAGATGGCTCTGTAGATGTGTCATAAACATATTCACCGGATTCGGAAGAAAACTCCACTACCTTGCCTTGCTCAACAATCATCATACATTGCCCTTCATTAATGGCAATAATTGAGCCATTACTAATCAGATTGTCGTTTCCTTTATTTGAGCCACGTTTCGAAGTGCGTTTAATACCTTTAGCAACAAGGACATCTGCTGATAAGGACTCACAGTAGAAATACTCACGCCATTGATCTTCTAATACACCTGCTAATGCCCCAATACCTGCTTTTAATAAACCCATTCTATTTCCCACCTTTAAATAAATACTTAATGTTATTTTATCATTAAAAATATTGCCCTTCCTATTGTACTACGCAAGAAAGGACAATTTGTTTCAAAATTTTCACTTGTGCATTAGGATGCTTATTACTTCCCTACTGAAAAACCGTCAAATAATTTTCCACCATATGGTGCAAGGCGAAGCCAAGCGAATTAATAATTTTCGCTAAAGGTCTTGCATAACTAATTTTTATAGGGGTTCGGAATATTCTTTATAATCATCATGTTACGATTAACTTTGCTCAACTACACATTTATTGCACATATAGTTTTAATTAATAGCAATAGAAAATGACCAAATTCAATATTAATAGAGAACTTGGTCATTTTTAAATGTTAAGTAAGTTAATCATAGTTATATTTATTTGTTAAATATAACTTCCCCTGTATCTGCTAATTTAATAATTACAGGTCTTTTATCACCTATTCCTATTTCGATATATTTGTTATTCGTCACCTCTTTCACCAATGCAACATGATATTCTTCATAGCCTTCGTCATGAAGTTCTAATCCGTTGTCTGTGTCATAAAATGTATCAATTTCGCATAAACTGGTCTGATTATTATCCCAAGTTATTTCTATTTTAGGCTTTGAAGTACTATACTCAAGTAATTTTAAAACTACATTATCAATATTCATTTTATCTAGCTCCTCATTAGGCTGTCTTTTGATTTTTATCAAAAACGACAATATCTAAATCCGAGGTCTCTATCGCCTCTCCCCGAATGACACTTCCAGCCAATAAAGCCCCATCGCAATGAGGGAAATGTTTTGTAATAAACTGAAGTGCTGCTTCGACTGCGTGATCCCTTTTTAAATAATCCAAATTGCCACCTCTTCCTGAAAATTACTGAATTATATAGAATATACTTTCTACACTTGCAGAAAATCTCCTGTTAAAGCGAATCAAATTTTTACAAAGGAATTTGTAATTAATAACAGATTGCTAAAATCATGTATAATATATATAGCACGATGAAAAATGGTGCTAATACCGTTGTATGGTTAATTTTCTAAATAGAAAGGAGCTATAACATGGACCAACAAGAGATTTTAACGATTATGAACTTAACGAAGAGCTATGGCAGCAAAGAAATTTTAAAAGGAATTGACTTACATGTGTCAAGAGGCGAAATTATTGGCTACATCGGTCCGAATGGCGCTGGCAAAAGTACAACTGTCAAAATTATATTGGGGATTGAAGGGGAATATGGTGGTGAAATTAATCTATTTGGGGAGGATATTAAACAAAATAGCATTGATTATAAACGGAAAATTGGCTATGTTCCAGAAATAGCCGATGTTTATGATAATTTAACTGGCTATGAGTATTTGACTTTCATCGGCCAGCTTTACGGATTGCATTTAGATGTAGCGACCGCCAAATCTAAATCATTAATGGAATTGTTCGGTGTTGGAGAAGCCTATCATGCAAGAATATCTTCTTATTCAAAAGGCATGAGGCAAAAGCTATTAATTATCGCTAGCCTTATACATAATCCAGATTTACTGTTCTTGGATGAACCTATAAACGGATTGGATGCGAATAGTGTCATGATTTTCAAAGAGATTTTAACGCAATTAGCAGCCCAAGGTAAAACGATATTTTATTCCTCCCATATCATGGATGTAGTCGAGAAAATCAGCAGTCGCATTATATTACTGAATGATGGAAAAATCGCTGCTGATGGAACATTTGCTCAACTACAAGCCGCTAATACGGCCGGAACGTTAGAGGGGATTTTCAACCAACTAACAGGTTTTCATAATCATAAAGAAATTGGTGAACAATTCGTAGCGGTTGTCCAGGAGGTGTAGTAATGAAAGATTTCAAAGTCCTGCAACTACTTGATAAAATGCAATTTATTTTTCAGAAAATGGGCATTGATTATTCGATTATGAGACAAATCCTCCATATTAAACTAACGATGGATGAACGAAAAGTACCAACCATCTTTAACCAAAATAAAAAAGATCAAAAAAATAGCTACTTCAAATCTTTATGGATTTACGCCCTTTATGGTCTTATACTCATTCCTTTTATGGGGTTTGGTGATAACTATCATTTTCAAATGAGCATTGCATACGGCATAGTTATCTTTATCGTGATGACTACTTTGATTTCCGATTTTTCTTCTGTACTACTTGATGTCCGTGACAGAAGCATCCTGTCAACGAAGCCAATCAATGCTAAAACGATAAATGCCGCTAAAATATTGCATATTCTTATTTATTTAACTTATTTAACAATTGCCTTAACGGCGATTCCCCTTTTAGTCAGCTTGTTTACACAAGGAATATTATTCTTTCTATTAACCGTATTCGCACTTATCTTCATCAATATTTTCATTGTCGTGCTTACAACTATTTTGTATATTGTGATATTAAGATTTTTTGATGGAGAAAAACTAAAGGACATCATTAATTATGTGCAAATTGGCTTATCCTTAGTGTTAATGATTGGTTATCAAGTGCTCATTCGATCCTTTGAGTTTGTCAACCTTGAAATGGTCGTAACGTTCAGATGGTGGAGTATTTTCATCATCCCTATGTGGTTTGCCGCTCCTTATGAGCTAATCTTAAATGGTAATAACTCTTACTTCACGTTAGTAGGCACTATCTTCTCCGTCTTTATACCACTTATTTCAATAGGGCTCTATATAACGTTAATTCCAACCTTTGAGCGCAATTTACAAAAGTTATTAAGTACGAGCAAATCAAAGAAGGAAAAGAGAAGTCGTTTAAAAGATTATTTCTTATCTTTTATATGCCGAACAAGTGAAGAAAAGGCGTTTTACCGTTTTGCCTCTCTTATGATGAAACAAGAACGGGATTTCAAATTAAAAGTGTATCCATCATTAGGGTTTTCTTTCGTGATACCATTTATTTTTATGTTTAATATGATGCGGTCAGATCATGTTGACTACTCGACCAGTATAAGCTATTTAAATATTTATTTTAGTATGCTGATTATTCCATCTGCTGTGATGATGTTAGGTCATTCCGCAAAATATAAAGCGGCTTGGATCTACAAAGTCTTTCCAATTAAAGACTATACAGACTTACAAAAGGGTAGTTTAAAAGCCTTTTTAATAAAGCTATATATTCCGCTGTATCTCGTTCTTAGCATCGTATTTTGCTTTATTTATGGCCCGAGAATCATTCCAGATTTATTGATTGTTTTAGTAGCAAGCTGTTTGTACACAATCATTTGCTACATGGGCTTTGAAAACAAAGTTCCTTTCACGAAGCCCTTTGACGAAATCGGTGATGGGCAGAGTTGGAAGGCCTTAATATTATTTATTCCATTAGGTATACTTGCATTTATACACTATCTACTGGCAACAAGCATTTCTTATGGTACTTTTATTTATTTCTTTGTACTGGTCATTGTCAATTTCATTTCTTGGAAATTCTTGTTTAAACGAGCTAAGTAATACTTCAAAGTATTAGACATTGCTTATCTAGCTAGTAAAAATCCACTTTGCTTTAATGGCTCAGTGGATTTTTTGCAATTCTTTTTACAAATCGTAGCTCATAACGATTAATTCCCCTTTTATTCCCATCACTCTTACACCTTTATCGGTATAACCGCACTTCTTATATAGTCCTCGTGCCGCCTCATTTCTTACATTAACAGCCAATACAATTTCATTGACGTCACAGTAATGCTGTTTGACAAAGTCAGGTAATAACATTAAAGCTTTTTTTGCATAGCCCTTCCCTTGATGTCGATAATCTGTAGAAAAAGCTCTTATTAAAATGGCATCATCATTTTCACAATATGGCTTTACACCTTCTTTTCGATGTAACACAAAGAATACTACAAGCATTCCATCCTCAATTGCTAAAATGGCATGTCGATTGACATCCTCTTTAGCAAGCGCAATACTCTCTTGCGGTGTTCCTGTATATTCAAGTTGTTCAGCTGTTAATTGATACTGGTCAATGAACGCTTTAAAGCGATTATCGTATATGTATAGTTGCATAATTTCCCCCATCTCCATACAGAACATTTGTTCTAATCATAGCATATAACAAATTTTATGCAAGATAAAAAACTTGATGCATTTAACATGGTTAAAAGAAAAAAGACAGCACCAGTTATTATTCTGGTCCTGCCTTTGGCTTACTTCAATTCAATTAATGTAAACATCAAGCTGCTGATATTATTTCGTTGCCACTGCAATTTCTTTATATTTAGCATCCCAAACAGGGTCAATTTTACTTAAAGAAACAGGTCGTAATGTTTCTTTATGTGCTAGAATATGTACGGACTGTGCTGTTGCTGCAATCGTGCCATCTTCATGTAAAATTTCATAACCATATGTTGTACGTAGACGATCGTGTTTCTCTACCCAAGTACGCACGGTTGCCACCTGTCCATAGTGCATAGCAGCCTTATAGGAAATAGATAAATCCATTACTGGCGACACATACCCTTCCTTCTCTAATGCAGCGTACTCAAATCCCGCATCGCTCACTAACTGCGTACGTCCAATCTCCATCCAAATGATATAGTTGGCATGGTAGACAACGCCCATTTGGTCTGTCTCCGCATAGCGAATCTCAATCTGTTTTTCACTCACAAACATTTTCTTCACCTCGTCCTACATTATAGCGCAAAAATGCTGAATTGGCGGGGTTTAGGCTTTGGAGATTTCGATAGGTTAAAAATGAAGGTTATAAAATCTTTATATTGAATTAAAAAATAGATTTTTATGAATGAATACTTTAACGCCATATAAACACATATATACTCTTTTAATTGGGGTACTTTCTGGGGTACCATTATTTATAAAAGTTAAAATACAAGCAACGAGCAGGTGCAATAATAAAAGTCACTCATTTTGTACTGCACCCCAAAAGTTAGGCCAAAAATCTAACTTTTGGGGTGCATTTATTTTGGCAAAATACGATTATGAGTTTAAGAAAAAAGTCGTTGAAGCCTACTTTCAAGTGCATGGAGGTTATAGACAAATAGCTCTTCAATTTAGTATTTCCTCAGGCCAAGGAGTGGTGAGAAGGTGGGTGAAACAAGTAACTGCATTAGGATTTGTCTCTCTTAGGAAACAGGAAAGACGTTCGAATTACACTATTCAATTTAAACTTGATGTCATAAACTATTATTTAAATAGTGGAGAATCTATCCGAGATGTCGCTCATAAATTCAATCTGCCAAATGACTCGATGGTTTCATTGTGGACTACGGCATTTAGAAAACATGGTTTCGGTGGAATTTCTCCAAAAACGCAAGGACGTCCATCCATGTCAGACAAACCGAAGAAAACAAAGGAAGAAAAGAAATTATCGCGTGAACAAGAATTAGAACGAGAAAATGAATTATTACGTGCGGAGCTTGCGTTCATAACGTATCAGATGAGACAATACGCAAATCTACTGAAAAACAATAAAATATTTCAAAGCATGTCTCGAAAAGGAAACTGCTTAGACAATTCGCCAATGGAAAATTTCTTTGGCCTACTGAAACAAGAAATATATTATGGGACTATCTATACTAGTTTTGAAGAAATAAAACAAGCGATTGATAAGTATATCTACTATTACAATTACAAGCGAATAAAGAGGAAATTTGGATGTAGTCCAGTCACCTATCGTGTAAGATTGGCTGCATAGAAAGGACAAAAGTCGCTATGGAACTTCATAAACTACAAAAGTTGAAAATAATAGTAGATCGGCCAATGGGCTATAAGGATGATTTTGATAATGTCTATCCGATAAATTATGGTTACGTACCTGGAATCATTGGTGGCGATAGAGAGGAACAGGATGTCTATATCCTTTCAAATAAGGTAAAGGGGCCAATAGATGAATTTACAGGTAAACTTATCGCAATTGTCCATAGAAATGATGATATTGAAGAAAAATGGGTCGTTACTTCAGAGGATGAAAATTACACAAAAGAGCAAATTAGAGAACAAATAAATTTCATGGAACAATGGTTTGATTCAAAAATTGAGCTTTTAAATTAAAATAACGAAGAGGAAGAACTCCTCTTCGAAATAAGTCTAACTTTTGGGGTTCACTACAAAATGAATGGCTTGATTAGATATTATTTTATAAAAATTTTTTAAATAGTTGAGTGCTATTGATATAAAGCTCCCGTCAGTTGAATCATTAATCCACTTTATTCTCAATTTCCAATCTTTTTTGTTCCAAAGCTACTTTATCTCTTTCTAACTTAATTTGTTCAAGTTTTATATCATTTTTCTTTTTTATTTCATAAACAACAGCTGCAATAAGTGAGACAAATATAATAGCAATCAATGAAAAATAATCCATTGGTTCTCCACCACCTCTTTCCTTAACTTACTCATCGTTCCTGGGAGTGCATCACCAATATTATACTAAGCCCTTGTCTCCCTTTCTTTGTTGCATCACTAATGTTCATTCCCTTTTCAGTCCATAATACTTTATATAAAAATGCGAGCTCAGCTTCCTCCAAGCCGTCGGGTAATTCACCATTTTCGCTTCCGATAGTACGTTGATATTGAAGTATATATTTTGAGGACTTTATTTATTCCACTCTTTCCTGACAAATGCCATAGCGCTTTCAATAGTTGTGACGTTCTTATTGAGCCAACTTTCCCCTATATCTCTCACCAACGAGTGAATAAACCCAATTTTGCTAACAATTTTTACATAATCCAGTAATACATTTATAACACCATCATTTAACCCCAACTCTTGTAAATCTTTAACCAATTTTATATCATCCTGAGAAACAGAGCCATTGAGATTTTTAAGATAATCAATTGGTGTCGAAGAAATAACCTTTTTTATATACCATTCTTCGTAACTCATTCCTGTTTCAACTTTAAATCTTTCTTCTCCTTTTGATTTCCATTCCTCAATTGTTATCCCGTGCACTTCTTTAAATCGTTCTTCAGCAGTCGAGCCGTATATTACTTTGTCACTTATTTTCTTAAATCGTTTAATATCATTACTCACTCCATTTCATCCCTTTTCAACTTAATTTTCACTTAAACTATATTTCAGTTAGCAGATAGATATTTATTGAAAGTTATTAAAAATTAAATTGAAGAAACCCAAACATGTTCGGTAATATAAAGATTAAAAATAGCCCTGTAAACGAAAAGGTTATAAATCTTTTTCTATCTATACCTAGTCTTAATTCCCAGAGTCCCAGACACACTAAATATAAACCTAACAACATACTAATCATTGGTAATATCACTATGTAAATACTCATTTCGTTTTCTCTTTTAATGATTCCGTTACATATATCTCTTTGAACTGACACAGTCCCTTTACTTTAATACGTCTAGCATGAATAGAAGTTCCAATTTTAAGTGATTTATCCATTAATATTTAACAGTTAACAGATGCCTTGATATTAGGGAAATTTTAAAACATGAAAAGGAATAATAAAAACTTAACCATTCTAGAGTTGCTACTTTTCATAGAACCGCTCTCTGCATAAAAAGCTGAATCAAAAATGTCACAAGAAAAGTCACAAACGTTGATTTAACAACATTCGTGACTTTTTGGTGTACGTCCAAACTTCTATTTGGGAACGTTATTTTGTATGGGATTGTATAAAATAACTCTAACGAACTTGATATACCTCATTTAGTTTATGCTCTTCTATTAAATCAATGTTTCTAGGATTTTGCGTATATTCCTGTAAATAAGGTCCGATGTTTGCGTACATTTCAATATTTTGTAACTCTAAAATAGGTAGCCATTTTACATCTATTTGATTTGAATCCGGGTTTTTTGGAAATTTTGGTGTACTAGGGCTTTTTATTTTGCATTCAAACATCATAACCAATGTATGTATTTTACCAAATTTATCTAAATTAAGGTGAGGTGTGTATTCATAAACAAAAGCTAGTGGACCTACTTCTACATCTATACACGCTTCTTCTTTGGCTTCTCTTTTTACTGTATCTATAATTGATTCATTGGGTTCTGCACCTCCAGCAGGTAAATCATAAACGATACCTCTTATTGGGTCATTATACACCGTTAATAATATTTCATTATTTTCTATTATTATTGCACCAGCTCGAACTCTAATATGAGAAGACATTTAAAACCTCCTAAGTTGATATATTAAGGTTTCTAGAAGATGTTATTGAATTCCTTTCAATGTCACCAAAGTTTCCTTTGGGAACGTTTATAAGGTTTATTTTGTATACTTTATAAATCCTTGTAACACTAAATATCCGTTATTGTAATTATAGGTTCTCTGATGAATCGTATTATTTAACAATACCTACACTGTCAAATGGATAAAATCTAACGTTGGCTTTCCCTAATACTTTATCCATTGGTACTAATCCCACACTAGAATATCTACTATCAATACTATTTCTCCTGTTATCACCTAAAACAAATAAGTAGCCTTCTGGTATCGTGGAATGATCTGTTAAAGACTGTAAAGTGAAATCTTTTGTTAGTGTACCAGTGTCTAGTAGTTGTTTTTTATACAAATCTAAATATGGTTCTTCCGAGGCTTCATTGTTTACATAAAGGGTGTCATCCTCATAAGCAATATGGTCTCCTGGTAATCCTATGACACGTTTAATATAAATCTCATCATTAGGGGTTTTGAATACGATAACGTCAAACCTTGCAATACCAGAAATTTTCTTACCAATTTTATTTACTAGAACGAAGTCTCCATCTTCATATGTTGGCATCATTGAAGCACCACCTACTCTAGTTGGGGAAACAATAAATGCCATCGTAGCGATAACAATAACACACGTTATTACTGTAGACTTAACCCAGTCTAATAATTCCTTTTTCTTAGATTTCTCCAAAATAATCAACTCCTTGAATTACCATTATATAAATTATAAACTATTTTTTCCATCTACTCGTAAATTAAAATATATAACCTTCCCAAAGTGTCGTTATTTGTACCATATAAAAAATTGATATTCCGCAATCTGGCCCTTTAATGAAACCGAGCACTAATCCTTATTATAGAATCGCGCCCGATTGTAGAAGATTGTTCCAACATAATTGCCAAAGAAAAAAACACACCTTTGTTCAATAAGATTAAAAAGAGATTTAGTTACCAATTCTATTTATAACAACTTCAGGAGTGATTTGTAAGTTTTTTACTTCCATAAACTATATTTAAGTTATATACAAAAACCATACTTTGACATTGTCTAAAGCATGATTTTTATTTGAACTAATATAAAACTGCTAAGTTGATTTTTTAGCTCAGCTATTTATTGAATTCATTAACTGGAAGAAGTATTCAGGTTTATGAGTCTTATTTAGGTTATACCATGAGTGTAATGTGTCGGGTGCAAATACATCTAATTTTTTCAGTACTTCCATCGTAAATTCTAGAGGTGCTACTCCTGATGCAGTAATCAAATTCTCACCAGATACCGCAGGTCTCATCTCATAAAATTTTTCACCTTTATAATTAGGACAGACCATTCTAATATACTCTAGGTCATTGCTTGTGTGTTTTCTAGAATCTAAGTATCCCATTTTTGCAAGAGCCTCAGTTGCACCACAAATTGCAGCAACAATAGTGCCAAACTTTAAAGCTTGGTCAATTCTCTCCAAGACAGGTTGATGAATTTCTTCACTCCAAGTAGTCCCTCCTGGTAAAATTAAAAGATCTTTACTCTCAAGAATACATTCATCAAGTGAAATATCTGGTTTTATGCTCAGTCCTCCCATAGTAGTAATCATTTCTTTATTAGCTCCTACTGTAATTACTTTTAAAGGTGCTAAATCTTTTTTGAAATATCTTCCTGAGTTAAGTTCAGCAATTAAATATCCATATTCCCAGTCCGACATTGTATTAAATACATATAGAAAAACTTTTTTTGTTTGCATCCAATAACACTCCAATCACAATTGATATAGCTATTATAAAATAACTTCCCTGACAGTTAACGTCAGGGAAGTTATCATACTTGATGAAATTTTATTAATTCCGACAGAACTTCAATAATTCTTTTCTTAAGACTTGTTGGCTCAATAACTTTAATAGATTTATTGTATGGTAAGAGTAAATAAGGTACATATGTATGTATTATATCTTTATCAAGAAGAAAAACTGCTTGATTTGAAGTCCGTGTTTGTAAATAATGTCCTAAAAACCAATGTTGGCAAATATCAGCCAATACACTTTTATCCCCATTAATAACCAAAGAAATAATCCTATCTTTATCTTCTATAGTTGGAAGAAGATTTTTTATAAAAATGTCACGTGCTGAAAAATTTTCTGGCCGGTTAAAATTATTTTCGGTTAGCATTAGACTTTCAATTCGATCTACTCTAAAACTACGGATATCATTCCTCAGATGACAAAATCCAATCACATACCACTTATTATTCCAATAGATAATTCTGTACGGATCGACCAATCTATAATTTAATTGCTTTTCGCCACTTTTATGGTAAAGAATTTTTACTGAGTACCCGTCAGCTATGGCCTGCTCCAACTCCTTCAAAAAAGCTTCCATAGAGAGTGAACTTAATCGACTTATTACTTCAAGACTAGTTAAATGTTGGTTGATCTTTGTTTTCTGCTCTTGATTTGAATATTTGCTTAGCTTTGAAATAGCCCTATTTAGTGCTTCGCCGCCATAATATCCAGCTTCTTCTGCAAAAACAGCAGCATGATAAAGTGAAGTTTGCTCCTCAAAATCAAAAAAAAGAGGAGCCTCAATAAAATTGTTCAATAAAGTGTATCCACCGTTATGCCCTGGTTCTGAAATTATAGGTACGCCACTTGTTGAAATTGTATCAATATAACGATACACAGTCCTTATATTCATCTCTAACTTTTCCGAAATTTGTTTTGCAGTAATTTTTTCACCTGAACGAAGCATCCATAGAATTGCTAACATATTGTCAATTTTAGGCATATAATTCCACCTCTATATAGTATTTATTATCTATCATATAAGTTTATTTTTCTTAATTAGTTATAAGTAAACTCTAGTTTATCATTTAAATTTAACTTATTTCCTTGAATTAGATTATTCTGTCTTTTTAGTTTAAGTATAATTCTTAACAATCTATTTCTGATTTTTAGTATACCCCATCATCTGCGTTATTAGTTTAAGTAAAATTCCCCACTAGATAAGCATAAATCCCAATAGAGCACGATTATTGAGGAAGATTGATAACACATATTTTCTCTTTATTTTTACTCCTCTCTGCTAAATTTCTTTCTCCACTCGTAATAACTTACATAAGGTAAAGTCACACTTGGTGGCTTAACTTCTTTGTAAGCTTTGTTAAACGCCTGCCTATACGTTAGTCCTAAATCATCCATGTAGTCTCTGCCTCGTCTATATTCAGGAAGTTTATCGTTTACTAAGTAAATCGAAAGAAACCGGCACTGAATATCCATGGATGCAACGCCCCATATTCTCAATCCTGTGTGCCATTTCAGTGTAGCTTTCACCTGCTTGTAAACTTTGCGCTATCTCGATATTCAAACTTCTTATAATGTCGTTCACTACATTCCTCCAACCAGATAAGTGAGATATTGTTGATTGATTTTAGCTTTTCTGGTTTATCCATACCTCGGAAGATGATTTTTGATCCGTTCGGAAACTTTACTGTCATTAGTGATGAGCTTATCTTCATACTTACCCCTAACCCCAAATCTTCGATGATTTCGCTAAATAAAGAAAACATACTTTCCCTGTGGGTATCGTAAACTTCACGAACGACTAAAGCTGTACGTTTTTCCTCAAGTAATTTAAAGATCATTTTTAATGCAGCATGATAGGATTTCGATGAGCCACAACCACCTTCGAGGAGTTGTGTCTTACAACGCCAGTCGAATAGTAAAGTTTCGAAATGTGGATATACTTCTTTTTCAATTAATAGTGTCATTTTCTCAACTCCTTTATCATTACACGCATTAAAGACACGTGTATTTTTTGCCCTACAATAGACACGCATTATTTATGCGTGTTATAATGATATTAGAAAGGAGGTAAGGTAATGGAAAAGCAAGTGACCGTAAGAGAAGCGCTAAAAAGACTTAAGAAAGAAGGATTCATCGAATCTCACACTCACAAAAGTCCAGGCAGTCATCAAAGATACATACATAAAGACGACCCAACGAGATTTGCAGACATTAGCTATCATAGTAGTGGTCAAGCGATTCCTAAAGGAACTTTAAGAAGTATCGAACGGACATCAGGGGTTAAGTTTTAACCCCTCTGCTTTGCTTATTACCTTACCTCGTATGAAAAAACAAATAATAATTAAATAAAACTAAATCAGAAATGAGGTTTTAAGTTGAGTTACCCAAATCATTTTATCTTTCCTGTAGTTGTTGAAGTTGCTGAAGGTGGTTTAGGAATGTATTTCCCTGATTTCGAAGGAACTGCCATCCTGGCCGAAAATATTACTTCTGGTATTCGAGAAGCTAAAGAAATGTTGGCATTTCGTATTTTAGAATTAGAAGAAAAGGACTTACCTGTTCCTGCACCTTCTACTCCAGAAAGCATCGAGCTATTAGATTCTACTGATCGAACTGTATTTATTGACGTCTATATGCCCCCATACCGTAACGAAGCAGCTAACAAAGCAGTAACTAAAAACTGTACGCTACCTCGCTGGTTAAGAGATGCAGCTGAAGATGCCGGTTTAAACTTCTCTCAGATACTTCAAGCATCCCTTAAAGAAGCTCTTGGTATTGAACAAAACGACAAAAAAGCAGCCAATTAAGGTTGCTTTTTTTTGCTGACAATATTAATTTCTATAGGTTTATTTTGTTGATCAGAACCAAGCTTTTCAATCTCCAATTTGGTTTTATCAATATTCACCTGCATCTGCTCTAGCTTCAATCGACTTTCATCATCCATATATACCATTTCTTCAAACTGACGAATATTTAATTATCATTTCATGTGCACAGTGTCGTTTTGTACGTGTCCTTACTAAATACGGTAGATTACAATAATTTAAACATTCCTGTTATACCATCGTATCAGAGTTGTCGCATCTATATTTTTAATTTGTACATGTTGTAATCGCTCCGTTCTTCCCCCCGGCACAAGCCCTGAGTAAAAGTGAAAGTCATTGAGATGCGATTAATAGGTGCACCAATTAAATAGAAGTTTATTTTAATATAAAAAAGCCATTTCCGATTCGGAAACGACTTAAAAATTAATCGCACGAAGAACCTCCAGAATCACTGTTACTTGAAGTGGTGTCTGAACAATCATTTCTATCTGTATCTTGTAACGAAAAGACTGAACCTGATGAAATAAAATCAGTTGTATTATTTCCTGAATAGTTAGAACGGCTTCGATTGGTAGAACTATAGTTAGTACTTCTTATCTTTTTTAAGGTAATTATAATCCCTACTATCAAGACTAAAATTACTATTGCAATAAAGAACTCCCCCACGCATTACACCCCCTTTGTACAACAGTTTAATTTTACCATTGAAAAACAAATTAATCATTAGCTTACTCTCAAAAGCAAGTACCTGTAATTCAGCAGGGAGAGTTGTGGTTATATTTGCTATAATTTAATTAAAAATATTGGGAGGTATTACAATGGATTCTTCTGCTATATTTACTATTTCAATAGCGATTGCAGCTTTCTTCATTACTGGTATTAATGAAAAGAAAATTAAAAAATTAGAAAAACGAGTTGAAGAGCTTGAAAGAAACAAGGAATTTTAATTATATAATAGTATTCTAGAGCGATAGTAATCGCTCTATATTTTTTTACTTTCCCCATTTGTTGAAAACCTTTGTCCTCACTGAAACCACTATGAACTTATTTTAAGAAGTCATTGCCTCCAAACTTATCAAGATTATATTTCTCAATTTGAACAAATTGACAATATTTCTGACAACACATCCACTGTCTTGAATTATGGTGGACTGCACCACTACACAACCTTCAGACGAATAGAATCATCAGTTTGAACGCCATCACTAACTATTGATAATTTTTTATATTTCCCTCTCATTAGGTGTTTCTATCAGGTATTATGCCTTGCTAGACAGTCTCACCTTTGTTTATATTTTCACTTATTAGTTTTTCTATTTAATTTTTATTAAAAAAGACTTGGTTAATATGACTAGAGAATGTAACAGAGCATTGCATACTATAAAAATGTAATCTGCAGATTATAACTTTTTGTTTGAAGGAGGTGAATATATATGCCTTTAACTACTGGTCCAATTGAAAATACAGGTAATCTACCAGCTAATGCCTCTAGTGTGCGTGTCAAAATTCTTAATCTAACTGGAGGTTCTCTATCTGGAGTAGTCCGCGTTTATCGACTTAATGGCACAAGACAATTACTATCTACAACTCCTTTTTTAGCCGCTGCAAATGCTTCTACTTTTGTAACACCAAGTGTAGCTGGTTCGTTCCAATATGAAGTTGAAATTGCTCCGAATCAAACTGGTGGATTATATAGCGTTTACGGGCGAACAGCATCAGGTGTTATCATTGATGCTCAAAGATTTGTGAACTCAGAATTAACACAAATTCTTTAATTTTATAAATCTAAGGGTTAAAAACGTATAAGCCCTATTTTTTACATGCTTATATTGTTGACCAAAAGGCATAAAGAAGTGCACTCTTTATGCCTTTCGTTATTTTTAGCTCTATTTGAACATTCCTAATGTCTTATTGGAAATATGGTTGTAAGGTCAGGAAATAAAAAAATTTCCCGGGTAAGCGCAAGAAACGACATGTTTTAGCTAAACTAGCAAAAGCATTGCTCACGGATTCTTAAAAACCCCCTATCCCTGTTGATAAAGGCATGCAATTCTCTAAGATTCTAATGTCGATTTAGCTCACTTCTAGCATCCCGTTCCATATTTCTTGTGAATCAAAAAAGAACTTACGTTTGTTTATTACCCTTTTATCCGTAGTGAGCTTTAACTATTAATTTAAAGTAAAATTGTTAGATTGATCCACTACTAATGCCATCGCTAAAGCGTAGAATGCTCGTCGTGCTCCAGCACAGTTTGGAGATTCTTTATCAGTCGTAGTAAGGTCTGTAGCTAAATCAACAGTCCCATTTGTATTGCAAGCATCGGCTAATATATCTAGGCGGGCTAAATCCCAAAGACCTGAACGACCATGGGAAGGAAACTTACTTTGACCATGTAATGATTGCCCAATATCAAGTTGCAGTTTTATGGCCTTTGATACTTTATTATCAATGCTTGTAGAACCTTGCCCCGTAACGCCAGGATAAACATTAAATAATCCAATCATTGCTTGATTGATGCCCTCACCTTTATTAGGCATTTGCCATGGATTCTTCATTAATTCTGATGAACCCAACATGGCATTCTCAGGAATGTACATTCCCCAATATTTAGCATGGCTAAACAAATGACTAATTAGGTTATTTTTAATAATTGCATAGTTATCAAAAATAGCCTCGTAAGTATTAATTAACTGCGTAACCATAACTGCCGAATCCGAATCGTTATTAGGAACAAGACTGTTCCATGATGAAGCTGTCGGATTTTCTATTAAGCTTGCATAGATTTGCAAGAATGTTATAGCAAATGCATTATATGCTGGAGAATCGAATCGGGCACGTAACATATTATTTGTCAGGTTCACTTCAGAAAACCCATGCACTGGAAGAACCCTTTTTGCAGATAATGAATTGTTATAGGGCTCTTGCTGGAAACAACCTTTAGAGGCATTAGCCACTGAAGTATTGATTCCCCATTGAGTATAACTAAGTACATCACGAATTGCGTTTTTCAAATTATGTGCAGGTTCTAAGGAAGCTCCAGTCTCATGAACCTTTACATCATATATATGTGCTGCCATCCAACACGCAATCGCATTCAGCGAAGAATTCAGAATAAATCTTTGGTTTTTCGTATTAAAATCTGCATGATGGTTCAAATAATTTTTACTACTAGTTCCTGGTTGAATACCAGCAAACACAACCTTTCCTCCATCATCAAGAACTGTTTGTTTATCTAAGTAAGTTTTCTGTGGATCTGTTAATGGCTCTGCCGTTGTTATCCAATAGGCAATTTGACCGGCATATGGCCCCGTAGCAAAACGGTACGATTTTTCTACATCATCATATGTCCAAGCAGATGGCGTACGATAGTACATAATAATATGGTATTCTTTAGAATTTAATACTTCATTAGCAAAATGGTTTCGGTATTGCGCTAACAACGCATCTAAATTAGAAAAGGAAACATCGCTCTGTGTTTCATCTAACTTTTTTAGCATTGCTGCACCTAAATAAATTAAGCCTGCTAATTGATCAATTGGATTTGTTGGGAAATTTAATGCTTTATCGATTAGTTTTGGAATAATTATATTAACAATTTCCTTGTAAACTTCATCACGTTCTCCAGTTTGAGCCTTTTGTTGGGCGAACTGAGCACAAAACATCATTAATTGCCCAACACCTTGTTGTATTGGAGAGGAATTGAATGTTTCACTAGAACCATTTAATAAATAGTTTTGGATAAATTTTCGTACTCGTGGATATCGGCCTTTATCCTTTTTATAAGGATGTTTTAAAGATGACGGCTCAGTAGTTAGTAGAAATGCCTCTGCGAAGGCATGAGCTTCTTGTAATGCTGTAAATTGTGTCAAATCAAATCACTCCTATTTTTTCATCGTTAATAAATATACATTTTGCCAAGATTTATAATTGTAGCGTACTGGTCAGTTATCATTCTATTATGAAGCTAATACATAAATAGAAATATTTACCTTAATACCCCTTTATTATACATGTTAAACTTTTAAATCCATAATATGTAATATCATTAACCTGATCTCTCGAAGTTTTAAGCTTGACCAAGCAATACAAAAAACAGAATTAATCTATGTAGAATTAACTCTGTTTTTAAATCGAATATTTAATTCTAGCACTAGATTATAAAAGAGAAAGCGGTCGGTTTGCCCAAAATATTTCCAAACACTAGGGGTGTTATTAATTTTTATTGCGTTCCAGTTGTTTTTCCATACCAGCACGATCAATTTGAATCCAATATTCTGCTATTTTTTCATTTTCAATGCGGTATACAGCACTTGCTATTTCAATGACTGGAAGACCTGTAGGCTGAAATCCATCAACTTCACCAATATGCTTGCCAACCTGTTTCCAGCGAACATAAACTTTAAAATCTTGGACCATCAACTCTTGAATTTCTAATGAGAAGTCACCATAAGCCTCTATCATTTCTTTTACATGATCAGCGTATTCTTTAGGCGTTCTTAGTACTGTTAATTCCTCTTCAGAGATTACTTGGTGGGCCAATACTTGCTCTGCCATTAATTCCACTGCGTAATCTGGATTACGCCCCGAACGTACTTCTTTAAAGCTTTGGTGTCATTTGAACCCTCCACTGAACTTTACTATATATTTTGGTGAAGATCATTAAATATTTCCATGATTAATCATAATGCGAACGCTTATAAATTGAAACGTTTATCTTGTCTTGTTTTGTACTCAAAATCATCACTTTGTCCATTGGCAAAAGTGTTTAATATAGGAGCTAAACCATTTTATGCCTAACTTTTGATTTAAACTCTCGAATTAAAAAATGGATAAGGAATAAGATGTAATAAGGATTTTCGGTTAGGGAGGTGAAAAGATGAGTAAAAACAAGGATAATTTTACTGATCTTTTAGCGGGTATGGAAAATGATGCTGCTAAGCTAGCAGTTATTGCGGGAATTATTACTACATTAGGAGATGTCTTAGCTACTATCGCAGCAATAATGGCATTGGAGGAAGCACAGAAATCAAACAACAATAATAATAATAATAATAATTCAAACAAAATTGATGAATTAGAAAAACAAGTTCAATATTTAACAAAGGAACTACATAAACTTAAACATTCAAGAAAAGTTTAGTGTCAGGCACACAAACAATTCAGAATTGTTTGTGTGCCTGACACCCTAAAGCGTTGTCCCACGAATCGTTGCGTAACTTAATTTATTTGCTAAAATAGCGCGCTCGGCAATGATTTTTGCTTCTTCTATTGCGTTATACCAACCACTTATAAAACGCCAGCCATTTTCATTTGAGCTACCTTTTACTGGTTCTGCATACGCTAAATAATATTGTTTTAATGCGTCGTTCATCGCAGCTAACATTGCCTCTTGACTATTATATTTCCCACTTTGAATACGGAATTTCTTTGGCTCTTTGTCAATCTCAATATATTCTATTTTTTTACTTACATCTATTATAACAACAGGCTTTAAAAAAAGGGCAATTTCGTCTAGACGACGATTCACAAGCCCTTGTAGCTTTTTTCCACCAGCATTACAGTATAATAGCATTTCTTTGCTTACTTGTTCCCATTGCTTATTATTTAAATATACTAATAGGGCACTATTTCTTAAAATATATCGTCCTAAATTATATTGGAAACTTGCCAGTGCATCGTACTGATTTTGGTTAAGTGGCACTTTAACATAGTATTCAATGGTAGTAGCATGCTCTTGTGCTTGCTTTCGTAATAGTTCCCACGCATCTTCTTTTGTAATGGTTTGCCCCTTTTCAACTGCTTTGCCACTTGGCCATTTTGTTGTTCCGTAGCCGATGGTCCAAACATTGTCAGGACCTATATAGGCATCGGAGCGAAACCCTTCCCACTTCGCTATGAGATTTAGTGCATTATTTGAAATTTCCATCTATCTATTATCACCCTTTCTTTTTCTGCTCCTTCTCTAGTCTATTCAATTCTTAATATCCGAACGTTTACATAGATACAGAACAAGGAAATATAATCGTCATTTATACAATTAAGTAACAATATGAAGCTTTTGGAATACCCACATTCAAAATAAAAGCCCTCCATAATAGGAAGGGCTTTTGAAAATGTTAAAACCGCATTTTTCGCTGTTTCAATATTAGTGTAAATTCAAAACTTTTTTTATATCCGACTCAATGCTTTTTGGCTTATCAGTTGGACCAAATCGAGCTACTACTTCTCCTTCTGGATTAACTAAGAACTTTGTGAAATTCCATTTAATATTACTTCCTAAGAAGCCTTTCGAATGCGTTTTTAAATAATTATAAAGAGGATGTGCTTCTTTACCATTTACCTTGATAATTTCATGCATAGGAAATGTAACGCCATACGTTAAACGGCAAGCTTCAGCGGCATCCAGCGCTGAAGACATTTCTTGCTTAAATTGATTAGATGGAAAACCTAGCACTTCTAACCCCATATCTCGATAAGAAGTATACAATTGTTCTAATTCTTCAAATTGTGGAGCTAAACCACATTTTGTTGCAGTGTTGACTATTAACAAAGCTTTACCTTTGTATTTTTCTAAACTATATTCTGAACCATCTTCTAATGTTACATTGATATCATAAATACTCATCTTTTACCTCCATGTTATTTAATTGAGTTAATAATTCATTTAAATTTTGCAACTGTGCCCTTAAATCACCGTCTATTACTGTCAAAGCATCACAATGTGCCATTTTCTCCACTAACTTTTCTGTAATCAACGTTTCAGTTGCTCTTGCCTTCTCAGTCAAAGAAATAATTACAGCACGTTTATCCTTAGACGATGTTTCTTTCGTCACCCATCCTTTATCAACAAGCTTATTTAATATTGGATTTAACGTGCCTATGCCCAAACTCAATTTTTCGCTAATTTGTTTCACCACTAGACTATCTTGTTCCCATAAAGCAAGTAGCACCAAATACTGTGGATATGTCAAACCAAATGGCTCCAGCACTTGCCGATATAACTTTGTAAATTGGTTAGCTGCCTTGTATACAGCAAAACATAGTTGATCTTCAAGTAAGAAAGCTTTAATTTTTTTCACCTCACAATATATCGCATACGATGTATTTTTATTTTATATCGTATGCGATGTATATGTCAATTTATTGAACTGTTTAAAATACTAATGAAACTTGCAATTACCATAGCCAATATCTAGCTCCCTGTGTAACAATAAATCTGTCCAGCCAAGTTTCAAAGTTCATAGGTAACCTTTGAATGTCTCCTTCATGAACAAAGATAAGATAATCATCCTCCCCATTAGCAACTTTTTGAGAATCAACGAACATATAATCACCATATCCTCTATAATTACCCATCATAAACCAATTTTTATCATAGGCACTTTGATAGTATATATTGGTCTCATATTCATGGATATAATTTAATATCTGGCTTAAATTAAATATTTCAAAGAAATCATAACCAAGACCATTATCATTAAATAATTTCGCTCCATTACTATGTTTTAAAAATAAGCACAATTCCGTCGGTAAAACATGCTGAGTTTCTAAAGTGAATTCCTGTAGTAGTTCATGATTTGATATTGGACAATTCCAATCACAGGTTACATTTAAAATTTCTCCATTCTCCCTTTGTATGATAATGCTGTTCTCTTTATCTAACCTTTTATTTAATGCTGTTAAGATTAATTCAATCGACATATTATCTTCACCTAATTTCTAATAGTTTACCCACCAAGGAGATGTAGTACCTCGTAATTTTCGTTAAAACAGAAATAATGATAATATTTGCAATATAGTTACTTTATCGACAAAATACTATAAAAACCCAGTACCTTTTGTAGAGGGAACTGGGTTTTCTCTGTTGTTTTAATATGTTTAGCGTTTAATCTCAAATTCTTGTGGACCAGCATAGGGTGGAGCAATGTAATATTCATAGAAAAAGATGACTGGATTTCCTTGTTCATTAATATAGAAGTTTTTTGACGTATATTCGTCTATTCCACCATCTCCCTTTGAAGAATAATATTCTTGATAGTACGACCAAAGATTTTCATCGGTCTTCGCACGTTCCTTCACTTGACGCTCTATTTCTGGATCAACTATTTTTTCGTAATCTTTTCCTAGTAAATCTTCTAACGTTAGTTCCTTTCCTGTTGTTAAATCAATATTATAAAAATACTTTGTATCAAATGTTAATCCATTTGTAGTTTCTGTTTCATTAATGATAAATGACAAGATTTTTGCATTTGAGCTTTTTACTTCATAATCAAATTTGTATGTGCTAGGTGTATATTCATTAATATCCCTTACATCCTCGCCCTCTCCAAGGAAGTTTTTCTTAAATTCCGCTGAGTCCTGTTTTGCTTTCGCAGCAAGGCTCTCAATTTTTTCCTTAATCATCGTATTAATCTGATTTTCTAATGATGGATTCCCTATATCAGAGAATTGAGGAATTTTAATATGTGCATCAATCGAATCTGTCTTTTCTATATATTCATCAATCGTAATCACTTTTACTACTGCTCCTAATACAGGAACCTTTGACATTGCCAGAGCAAAAGTCGGACTTAGATTTACAAAGAACATGAATAGTAGACAGGCCGTTAAAGGAATCACGATAAACTTCATTTTAAAAAACGTTAAAAAATCTTTCTTCTTGGGCATCGTTTCATTTTCAGCCATTGTTAATACTTTTTTTCGTATCCTTTCCTTATTTAATAAGTTTTCTTCTATAACACGTTTTAATACCTTTCGTTCATGCTGCTTCATAATCGCCTCAACCGTCCTTCCCAAACTTTTTTCGTATTTCATGAGTAGTGCGGTAAATATAATTTTTTATCGTGGATTGATTTAAATGTAGTAATTTTGCAATTTCAGGAATTGAAAGTTCAGCATAATAAAATAAGTAAAATACCTTTTGCACTTTTTGAGGTTTGGTTTGCAAAAAGCTCCAAATGTCAGATAATAATTCTTTGTTTTCTATTGCCATCTCTATCTCATTTTCATATTGCTCTATGTCCGTATCTGCATGATTATATTCTTCATCTTCTTTATTTATATCAAACAACGGTATGATACGCTTTACTTTTTCTTTTAAAGAATAATGTTGGTAGATTTTAGATTTAGCGATTCGTATGACATAAGCCTCTGGGTTCTTTAGATAATCAATGCCCTTGTCCTTTAGTATTCGATACAGCGCTATATAAGTTTCTTGTATTATATCCGGGATAACACTCGTATGATTGCATTTGCTAATGACATACACTACACATTGATGATAGGTTTTGTCATAAATTTCATTAAATTTCTCTTCGATTCTTTGAGTATTCAAAGGCTCACCTCCCGTTAAACGTTACTAGGGAATGCAATATACGAATGTTGAATAACATTGTTATTATGTCATGGTTTTATGGACTACATTCGTTTCCTTTGCACAATCAATTGCCGAAATAGGGATCGACTTTTTCACTTTTTAGCGATAACAGTTCTGATACTGTTACAAATTCATATCCTTCTTTTTTTAATGCCATTAATATTTCTGGTAAGGCTTCAGCTGTTGCTGTATGAATATCATGCATTAACACTACTGATTTATTTGCGATTTGATTTAAAATTTCGTTTTTTATAGCTGCTGGGTTGCGACTTTTCCAATCTAACGAGTCGACAGACCACATAATTGTAGTATAATTTTCTGACGCGGTATAATTTAGAATATCTTGGTTGTATATCCCGTATGGAGGTCGAAATAAGGTTGGAGTTACACCTGTTGTTGCTTCAATAATTTTGTTTGTTTTATTGATTTCTTCTGTCATTTCATTGTGCGTCAATTTCTTTAAATTTGGATGACTAAAGGTGTGATTTGCTATTTCGTGACCTTCAGCAACGACTTGTGCCGCAATATTTGGATACATCTCAACTCTGCTTCCTAACATAAAGAATGTTGCCTTTGCTTCATGCTGCGCTAATGTTTGTAAAACGCGTGGTGTAACTTTGACACTCGGGCCATCATCAAATGTAAGTGCTATATATTTTCCGTCAGGATTCAATGCAACTGTTTCATTCTCTAATTCTTCTTCCTCTTCTTCTGTCCCTTCTTCCTCTATTACATCCTCACTATCATCATTTTCTTCAAATCTTGCCTTATCACTTGCAAGATTTTCAGCTTGCCCATGCTCTTCAACTTGTCCACCTAAAAAGTAGTATCCCGCACCTAGCATGATAGTAAAGAACAAAATGACCGCTACAAATCTTGTCCATCTAATTCTTTTCCTTGCTTTCATTCCAATACACCTTTCTTTGCTATTTTTTCTTTCTTAATATAGAAGAGAATTAGAGAGTTGAAAAAGTTTCAATGAAACTAAAAAAATTTTAATTATTTTGTAGGACAATAAAAAAGCATGAAAAGTCTTGATAAATATCACGTGTTCATCATGCGCAGTGGATGCGGTCTACAGTTCGGTATGTGATAGTGTGGGTAGTATGCGGCATTAATGGCGGACAGGCGTATAGTGGAAGAAGGGAAGATTAGAAGTAATGTAGAATATAAAAATGAATACTTTGCCAATCGTTTTGCCCCGTCACATGGGGTACGGGTATTAAAAAGTTGGCTCAAGGAGATGAATGCCTTTTTCGTGTTGTTCCCTTGAACCGAAGCAAAAGGAGTGAAATATGCATGAAAGAACCATCTGAACAGCTTATTGACATGCTTGGCCATCCATATAGTCCTAAAAATGTTCAAGCTTTGCTGCAATCATTCAATGTCAAGCGAATGCCTTCCCCGAACAGCTATTTCAACGACGATATTATTTGGTCTGTAAAAGCATCGATACGCATTGATATTTATCGTGCCTCAAAAATAAATGATTTGACTGGACTCCACTATACAAATCAAGATGAATGGATTATTGGTGCTATACATTTTCTTGCTCCTGGATCAGATGACCGAATTAAAAAGCCGTTTTCTGGAAAGCTTCCTAAGGGAATCACGATGTGCTCAACACCAGATGAGTCAATAAAGGCATATGGTCGACCTGAAATGGATGAAAAATGTGCGTGGCCTGGGTTCTCTGGTCAAATTTTGGCTTGGCGCAAGCCGAACATAAATATCGCAATTGAATATGCGGATAGTGCAATCGATTGCGTAATGAGAAGCTACACTGCCTGTTTAATTGGCTGCATAGGCGCATGGCGAGACGATAACCCTGAGGTCTTTTCTCCCTGATGGTCAGTCGATTACACCGTGCTACGGGTGGTAGTTCGTTCGCTCTCAAATAAATGGCACTCTTTATCAAACTTTAAGCGCATGTTTTGAAAAAAGATTTCAAAACATGCGCTTTACATTTGTTCTTGTATCAAGGTTGATATGGTTATGAAGACCTTCATTAATCCTTATGTCACGATTGAATTTTATCTTGCAAAGAATTGTCGATAATATAAAAAAGACACCGAGGTGTCTTATGTATTGTCAAGTTACGTTTATGGACAATCTGAGAGTTAATTATAATAATGAAATGCAAAACCATCTTCTGGTTCGCCCACTTCATATCCCAATAATTTTGTAGCGCGTTTCTTAAATAATGTAATCCATTCATTCCATTCTTCTGATGGCAATTGAGCATAAAATTGTAGTCCACTTGATTCAATACTTACTTCTATCAATTTACCATCTGAACCATACCACTGTGGACAGCCGTTTACAAAGTGGTTCCAGTTAGGCATTTCTCTATATAAACGCTCCAACTTATCCCAAACTTCTTGTGGTGCAGAATAATGAATATTCAAATTCATATTGTATATTTCCATATATTCTCCTTTAAATTTAGATTTATAAGTTGATTTGCGACTCTTCAAATTATTGTTTTACTGTGGGTCAACTGTGATAAAAACACTTTTTAATCCGTTATCCGTATATAAAAACTCCATTTGTAAACACATATCTGCCAGTTTTGAATTTGAAGTTAAATCATAATCAACTGCAAATCCACTGTTGTCCTTGAATTCATAAAAGTTAATTTGTGCATATTCGTATTGGGGATGGAAATTACATGGAGCTCCATATTCATCAAATGAATCCAATCCATTTAAGTTTAATGTTTCTTGGACATAATGGAATAAATCACCAATATCATACACTTTAGATTCATCCACATAATTTAATATTTTTTCATATTCTTTACTATGCATTACTTTTAATATATTGGTAATAACAGTTATGGCATATTGTTTATTTTCACTTTTCATATTGAACCTCCCAATTCTATTTTTCTTTCCATTCAACTGTATAATATCATACATTTTTGAGAAAATTTATTTGAACTGGAGATACCAGTGTAATGCCATTTTCGGTTTGCCTTAGCGAGTGTTTTAGTTGTATACGACTCTAATCAAATTTTATAAAATCTTATACTTAGTTAAAAATATTAACTCCATTTTGACAAATCTCTTTGCAAAATGGAGTATTTTCGGTTTTGCTAATAAATAAAGGTTGAAAGAATTTTTGTCATCACTCTTTATTCAACGCGCCGTATATGATTAATCAACAGCTTCTCCACCTGTGATTTAAGAGCTTGATTTGCATAACGGAGTACTACATCATTCCCTGCAGTAGCAACTTGTACGTCACTAAAGTATTCATCTATCGGTTGCCAACCTACTACTCGTATACGTTTTTGTGCAAGTTCTCGTTTGAGATTAAAATATTCTTGTCTTAGCTCCTTTAGTAATGAATCCATCATTGGAAGAAATACTGTTTTCATTTTAAACTGCTCTAATTTACAATAATCAACCTGTAATGATTTAACTGCTAGCTCTAACAAAAGATACTTATGAAGTAACTGTCTTTCATCGGCTTTAATCATAGTAATCAGCATCCAGTTGGGCTGATTGAATATTTGGGATGGGGATACTCTCCGTTTTAAGTAGCGTTTCAAGTATGAGGTCATTCGTATTCATCGATTTAACTATACCAGTCCATTGTGTGATTGTATGGTCCTTCCACACTTCTACTGTAACGGTCAACTGTTGATTAAAAGCTTGATTAATTGTTTTTTGTAGTTCTTCCAGTTCCCATTCAGTCAATTCTCTTGGCTGTTCCATATACTCTTCTTTGTACTCTCTGAGAAGCTCTAAATGTTCTGGCAACATCATCGATGCCCATTTAATCGTCCCTCTATCTTTTATCATTCCAATCACTCCTATGCCAAATGACCACCAACTAAGCGATCTCGTTTTATAGCTGTACCAGCTTTTGTATAAGAAACGGCTCTTAATATTGAGGTAGCTCCAAACCTGTTACGTATGGCATCCATTGTAGGACCAATTATCTGACGTTGCGGCTTACGTTCATCAAATAAATCCAATTGAATGCTATGCTCTTTCTCTAGGTTGGATATTCTGACTGATAATTGTCGTGCTGGCTCTCCAGCAAAATGTTCATCCAGTAATTCAATACAAGCTTTATACATCACAAGCGTTTCACTTGTCGGCACTGCAATGGTTTTCGAACGATGAAACCCTTTGGTCATGGCATTATGACTATAGGAAAGACCTAAGCTAATTGTACGGCCAACAAACCCTGCATCACGTGTGCGCTTCATTACGTCTTCACACATTTCTAGAAGCACTACCGCAATCTCTTTTCGTGTGTGATAATCCCTCATCAGCATTTGACCCTTACCAAAACTTAATGCTCCGTTTGTTATTAACGGCTCCCCTAATTTAGATAGATCTATTCCCCATGCATGGTAGTAGAGTTGATTGCCCATTACCCCAAAGCACTTTTCTAATTCTGCTAAATCTGCATTAGCCAAACCACCCACTGTTTGTATTCCCATAGCATTTAGATTTGCCTCCATTCGTTTTCCTATGCCCCACATTTCAGATAAAGGTCGAACAGGCCACAGTTTCTTTGGAATATCCTCATACGTCCATTTAGCAAAACCTGTTTTCTTTGCTTCAAGGTCTAAAGCTAATTTGGCGATTAACATATTGGGTCCCATACCTACTGCACTAGGTATACTAAATTGGTCAAGAATAGCCTTTTGTATTTCCTTGGCCGTCTCTTCGGGTGAACCCCAAAGCTTTTCCGTGCCAGTTAAATCAACAAAACTTTCATCCACACTATACACATGTATCGCATCAACAGGTACGTAATTAGCGATCAATTTTGTAATCGTCATCGACATTTGAATAAAGAAACTCATTTTAGGCTCAAATAATCTAATGTCAGGATGTTTTGGTATCTCATAACGTCTACTGCCAGTTTTGATTTTATATTTCTCTTTCATTAATGGTGATGCAGCAAGCACTACGCTACCTGGCTGGTCAAAATTCGCTACTACTGCAACTGGTGTTTTTAAAACATCTAATCCATGTAACATCGCCACGATACTAGCGTAAAAACACTTCATATCGATACACATAATAGGTCTATTGGGCATCGCCTCATAATTCACACGACATCACGCTCTTGTGTTATAACTGGAATAATTGCAAGAACATTGCTGATAATAAAAGTACGCTTTGCTTGTCGTGTGAAGCAATATGCAGAAAAGCAGTTATTTACAACTTTTATGATTTTCACTTGCCTTTTTGTAATTTCACCGCATTTGGATACATACATCATATGAACTGACTGATTGCGTTGCATTGCTTTTATTAACTGTTCTTTCATCCAACATCCTTCTCCCCTCGTCCGTAAAAAGAACGTTTGTTTGTATTTATATTTTACGCACGTACGTTCCTTTTTACAACTGGGAATTTAAAGAAATATTAAAAGTGTCAAGCACTATTTGGGTGCCTGACACTTTATGAAGTTGCCTTATTTACTTCTGACAAACAATAGTTTAAACCACTGATTAACTAAAAACGGCATAAACGATAAGCTATAAATAAAGCCTAATTGGGCGCCACTTAATGCGGCCACTTCGAAGATACCCGTAAATGATGGAACAAATAATACGGCATGTAAAGCAACAAAACCGATTAAAAATGCTAACCAAGTATATTTATTCGAAAATACACCAATGGCAAAAATCGATTGCTTCGATCTGGAATTAAAGCCATGAATTAATCTCGACAAACATAAAGTAGTAAACGCCATCGTACTAGCTGTTAAAGTATCTCCTGTTGACAATCCGATTTCAAAAGCAACAGCTGTAGCAATTGCAATTAATAAACCTTCCAGTATAACTTGCGTCGTAAAAGCTTTATTTAACAATGGTGTGCGAATATCTCTTGGCTTGTCCTTCATGGTGTTTTTATTATTTGGTTCCAGTCCAATGGCAATGGCCGGCAAACTATCGGTAAGTAGGTTAATAAATAATAGATGAACAGGTGCAAATGGAACGGGTAAACCTAATATAGTAGCATATAAAACGACAAAAATTGCCCCTGCATTTCCAGATAACAAAAATAAAATCGCATTTTTAATGTTCGTATAGATGCTTCGTCCATTCGAGATTGCTTTGACAATCGTTGAAAAATTATCATCTGTTAATATCATAGATGATGCATCTTTCGCTACTTCAGTACCGGTTATCCCCATTGCTACACCGATATCAGCTTGTTTTAAAGCGGGACCATCATTGACACCATCACCGGTCATCGCAACGACATTGCCCTTTTCCTGCCACGCTCTCACAATACGAATTTTTTGTTCCGGCGTTACGCGAGCATAAACTGAAACATCTTGAACTTTTTCTTGCAGTTCGCGATCCGTTAAACCTTCAATTTCAGCTCCTTCAATCGCTTCGGATGGGTCCTGTAAAATCCCGATTTGTTTGGCTATGGCAGTGGCTGTTATTTTATGGTCACCTGTAATCATTACAGGTTTAATACCTGCTTTAATACAGCTTTCAACGGCTGCCTTCGATTCCTTTCTAGGTGGGTCCATCATTGCTATTAATCCTACAAAAATTAAATCTCTTTCATCAAATACAGTAATTGGACGGCCTTCTCTTACTTCCTTATATGCAATGGCTAATACTCTTAAACCATTCATTGAAAAATCTCGATTCACTTCTTCGATTTTTTTTCGATGTTCTTGCGTCAGATTAACTAGACCTTGCGACGTATTCATTTTTGACATTTTGAATAGCAGAACGTCTAGTGCTCCCTTAGTAATCATAATACTTTGCTGATTAATCCGATTAACCGTACTCATAAGCTTCCGATCTGAATCAAAAGGGAGCTCTGCCACCCTTGGACAATGGTCTCTAACAAGTAATTCATCAAAATCATACTGCTTTCCTAATTTCACAAGGGCAATTTCAGTAGGATCCCCGATTTCCTTATGATCTCTTTCCAACGCATCATTACATAATAACGCCTTTAAAATCAGATCTTTCTCAATTGCATTTTTCATATATAGTTGATCGTGTGGAATCACTTTCTGATTAACGTATACATGTTGGACAACCATTTTGTTTTCAGTTAAAGTCCCTGTTTTATCTGAACAAATAACCGAAACACTTCCCAAACTTTCAACAGCAAAAAGCTTTCGTATTATAGCATTTTCCTTTGCCATTTTTTGTGTCCCAAAAGCCAAGACAATTGTGACAATCGAACTTAATGCCTCTGGTATGGCGGCAACTGCCAACGAAACAGCAAACATAAACGATTCTACTAATTCACGGCCTCGAACCAAATCAATTGTGAAAATAACAACACAAATCATTGTGATGCCTAAAGCTAATTTTTCTCCAAATTGATCTAGACTTACTTGTAGAGGCGTTTTCTTTTCTTTTGCAGTATCAAGTAAATTAGCAATTTTCCCAATTTCCGTGTCCATTCCGATAGCTGTCACAATAACAACGCCTCGTCCATTCGTGACAAAGCTTCCAGTGAAGACCATATTTTTCTTATCCGCAATGGTTACATCTTCCTTAATCGAATCGGCACTTTTTGCGACAGCTAATGATTCACCTGTCAACGAACTTTCATTAATATGAAGATTATGGCTTTCTAGTAATCTTCCATCAGCATTTATATAATCTCCAGCCTCCAAATATAGAAGATCTCCCACAACGATATCTTCAGAAGGAATTTCTATTATTTGATTATTACGCATTACTTTCGCTATGGGCGAAGACAGTGCTTTCAAATTACCTAAAGATTTTTCTGCCTTTACATGTTGAACAGTGCCCAGAACTGCATTTAAAATAATAACAATCAAAATAACAATCGTACTTTCTACTTCACCTAATAGAAATGAAATAAAAGCCGCTACCATTAAAATAATCACTAATAAATCTTTAAACTGGCCGAAAAAAACGGCAAGTGTACTTACCTTTTTACTTTCCTCTAAAACATTATACCCGTAAACCTCTTGCCTCTTTTGAACGTCATAATCACTCAATCCCTGATTGGTCACATTCAGTTTATTCATGACTTCAACGGACGACTGCTGATGATACTGTGTCATTTGATTCTCCTTCCAGTGTAAATTATTAATAATAGTTGTGTTATTCAACATAGAGCGGACTATTGCAATAGAAGGAAAACAACTTTATCTTTATTGCACAGTCTTTTAGCTATCAAAATGTCGTTTCTATCACTTGGCCCCTTTTGACTTGTATTTTTTCTATTACAAGCCGTGATTTCTGTTACATAATAGTAAAAATTATGTGCTCTTTTGCTCTCGACTCCATATTCCTAATAGTAGAACTATAACAATCTATTCCGTGTCCTAATCCAGTATGATAATAATTGATAGAGAGATTAAATTTTTTGTCCGATTAACAAAGCTAACTTTGCTCTCGCAAATAAAATAACAAGCCCCTCTCGACGTTCAGCATCAAGAGGGGCTATGGGTAAAAAACTTATCAAGGACTAGATTTCCATAATATGTAGAAAGCTAATTACTAGTGACAGACACCTGTTATTGGCTATTAAAAATGCATCACGTACTTCCATTGATTTCAAAAGATTTATAATACATAAATATCACAATTATTTAGTAATCTATGGTATACTGCTTTCAGTAGCACCATCAAAGGGCACAAACCAATTCGAAGCTGTAGCGTATTTTATACGATGCAGCTTTTTTATTTTAGATTTACTCAATTCCCACTTTACAATATAATGGTTTAACTAGAAAATATTGAATACATACTCATTTAAATAACTTTACCAAATGAAAATTCCAAATCATTAAAACAACTTCGCCAAATGACAAGCAAAGGAGAAAATCCAATGAATGTAGAAAAAATCTTTGAAAGCTTCCCATTATTACATTCTAGCAACCTACAATTTAAACAAATAGAAGAAAGCCATTTAGACATGTTATTCGCTATCTACGATAATGAAAAAGTATTTCAGTATTGTGGCATTATCCCGAAACACAATATTCAAACTGTCCAAAAAATGATTAGTCATTTTGAACGTGACTTCACGAAAAGAAATAGAGTGAAATGGGGGATTTTTTATAAAGATCAACCAGATTCTTTAGTCGGTATAATCGAAGCGATGGATTTTAACCAAAAAGTAAATATGGTAACAATCGGCTACTATTTAGCAGAGGACTATTGGAATAAGGGCATTGCAACGGAATCTGTACAAACCATTTGTAAATTTTTATTTGATGAAGCGAACATTAATAGAATTCAAGCAGAGGTTATGCCGATGAACGATGCGTCAAAAAAAGTGCTTTTAAAAAGTGGCTTTATGAAAGAAGGTTTATTAAGACAAGCTTCTTTCTGGTCTGGTAAAGGTATTGTTGATTTGGAAATTTACAGCATTTTGCACAAGGAGTACAATAAATAAATTGAAAAGGCACGCTAAACAGAACTATTCTATTTAGCGTGCTTTTATTTGTTTATCTTCATACATGTTTGTAGCGTTAAACGGTTCCATAAACCGAATTTACAATCGTTTAATATCTGCTCATCATCACCTACTATTAGTAGTTTAACAAGTCAGGCTTTGTAATCAACAAGAGGATCATATAAGCTTACCGACATTTGCAAAAGCTATTATTTTCTATTGTATGAATGTAGACATCCTACTCCGTTTTCATTCCTTTTTTAATCGTCTTTTGATTTCTGATGCATGTAAATCAATATTTATCTTTTAAAGCGTTTCTAAACGCTAAAAATCCCAATATTAGCATTGCTATACTTAGAGGAGCAAATAAGAGGAAAAACACCTCTTTGCTGACTTTATTAGTAAAGAATAAAATTAGTAAAAGGAGAGTTATTGCAGTAATAAAACTTACATATTTATTATATTTGTAAGACATATAATGCACCCTTTCCAACTTTTAATTATTTGATTTTTCAGTTATTTAATTCTAGTATATAAATTACGTAGTTTTACATATGAACATTTATGAGGTACTTCAGAAACAGATAAAAGTAAGAGAGAGGTGAATTTCGTGAAAAGTAAAACTATTTTCTTTATTTTTTTAACATTACTCTTCATTTTCTGTTTAGGGCTGCTATCATTCTATAGTCTTAGCAATGAATAGCAACGTTTATCTATCATCATTTGTATCCAAGCAAACAGCCCAGTCTATAACCACTTTAATGCAATAAAAGTACTCTAAACAGATAGATGTAGCCTTGTTTAAAGTACTTTTATTGATTAGCTGTATGAATTTTTAAAAACTATCCACAAATCAAATCTACAATCTTAAGATTTCAATTCTCGCCATTTCCAATATGCTTCATATAGCATATCATGTAGAAATTCCTCATACTCTCGTTCCTCATCTAGACCTCTCTGTTCTAATTTTAGCCCTAACCACACCGTATTATCTTTTCTAAATTTAGGATCACCAACACCATCTACAATACAGAAAAAGTGAAAAAAGGTTGAAAGCATCCGATCGCGAACAATCTTTTCAATGCCACAAATACTATGAAAATCAAATTCATTTGCTTTTAACGCTTTGACTTCTTCAACACTTAATTTAAGCTCATCCTCTATGCCTATTATCGCGTTTTCTGGATTTCGTAGGCTATCACCCATTTTAGAGTATTCTTCAATTAAATCATGAACCTCCATTAGTAAACACATTTGACTATCCATCTATATCACCACTTTTAAGTTAATTTAGAAAAAAGACCCTCATATATTTATCGCTGAGCCATTTCCTTAGTGGTAGCTTATTTACTTACGCCATACAGTTTAAAAAGTTCACCTGATTCATATTGTTCAAGAACTATGCTTGCCTCAAAACTGGTCATATTCTGTTCCATCCCTGCAATCTTTTCAAGCATTTTTACAGCATCAGCTCTACGATAATTCAATACAATTGCATAAATACTGCAAACATATAAGACAAAAGGATTTTCATGTAAAAACAACTCATCTAACACGTCTGTTGCAAGTTCAGATGATTGCTTTAGTTGCTCCAAAATAGCTAGCAACGCCTTATTTGATTTATTTCCTCTTTTATAATCTCCAGTCATCGGCGTTTCTTCTGCTATCAAGCAATGATTAATAAACTCTTCAACTAATATTTTTTTATCTTGCACATTATCACCTCATATTATTATCGTAGTCTATCCATAATTTTTATACCATAATCGTATTGATAATCCCAACTCTTTCCGGCTAACCAATCCCTTACTCGTTTACCTTCTGAATATGGCCGGATAGAATTATAGTATCCTGTAATTCTTTGATGATGTTGTATATCTATGGATACGATATTACAAGTATTGTGAATAGATGTTTTACTAAAGCCAGACTTTGCAATTTGTGATTGTTCAACAATATGATGCCATTGTCTATTTGTACCAGCATTCCCTAAAAATTTTCTTAAAGAGTCAAAACTATTAAAGCCTCTATGAGATAAGTTTTTAATTGGTATTCCAAGAACATATCTTGCAGTTGTTCGAATTGCAACTCCTCCAACAACATACACAAAGACCGGTAATACAGAAGCATTTAATTCAGTTGTGTCAATATTGTAAACTTCACCTGTTTCGATGTCTTGTAAACTTGCTTTAAATACATCGTCATTGTTCTCATGTACAACTGCGGCAAGTTTTTTATGAATCTCTTCACCTTTTTTCGTCTATAAAGGTACTAGTTAAGATAATAGTATCGCTTTCTGGATACATATCTAACTCAAATCCAGCTTCGAAATCATTTGTATTCAAATTAAGAGTTACAATAATTTGTCCATTTTTAAGGATTTCAATGCCTAAGTCCAAAGATTCAATATCTTCAAGTGTTTCCTTTCCATATAAATTTGTAATTTCTTTTTCTATCTCTTTCCTTATTTCCTTTTCTGCTTCTTTAATTTCTGTATCAATATCATTTTGAAACTGTTTTTCATCATTATTTTCGTTAGAAAGCTTATTTATAGGAATAATCGTACTTGCACCTGCATGCGGGATAGTTACACCGAAAATTAAAAAAATAACCATTAATATAGAGATAATCTTTTTCATAAATAATCTCCTTTCGTTATTAATTATCTTCTATAACCCCATATCCATATTCACGATCAAAACCTTCTTCACCTAAATCTTTTGCTTGCTGCTTTAACAGTGCCACTATTGATTCCTTACTTAACGATTTTTTTTGTGCAACGATTTGACTGGAAATATATTTAGTAGCCTTTGCAGTTGCAAAGGACGTCCCAGTAAATTTTCTATAATATCCATTTTTGTCTATAGCTACGACGTCTTCTCCCACAAAGGCAAAATCAATTTTTCCTTTTCCTGTTGAACTAAGTCGTCTCAATTCTTTATCAGTCGCAGTAATAGATATCACTTCATCATATTTTGCTGGATAATCAACACCAAAACCGAAAGTGTTACCAGCCGCTGCTATAATAAGAATTCCATTTGCAACGGCTTTACCAATAACAGTTTTGACAGCTAAATTTTCCGTTTGATATCCAAAGCTGATATTGATAATATCTACTTTTTGCTCAATACACCATTCTATGGCTTTAACTAAGTCATCTGCCTTCCCCTTACCGTCCTTGTTCAAAACTTTTACATCAATCAAGTCTATCTCACTATTTTCAATAATATTGGCAATTGGAGTTCCATGACTCATTTCATCAATAGTCGGCGATGTCGGGTCGATAGCATTAAATTCATCAACAATACCACTTTCCAAAAATTCTTCATTAATGCCACTATCTAAAATTGCCACCTTAAGCTTTTCCTTTTGGACTTCCTGATTTTCTGATACAACATGATGAGTAAACACTAAGATAATGATTAAGGTAGCAAATATAAAAAAGAAACTTTTTCATATATACCTCCTTTAATAATTTAATAGTTTTGTTTTTCTCGACAATTATATATTAATTGAATATTTAAAAAATTTAAATGCATTTAATACAAATTTACTCTTAAAATTCATTTTTTCGACATTTTTTTCAGTTCGAATACGAGAATTTCTTAAATATTCGACATTAAATTTGATGGTTCTATTAAAAGGGAATTTAACAAGAGAGTTCAGAGAGCCTAAGAAAAGCAACATCTTGATGAAGTTTTTACGCAAAATACTGATTTCGCTATTTCTGCCTAGTTCCTTCCCCCAAAGAAGAACATGCATTCCCCCTCTTTTATTTCTTTATCGTGAATATTTTGTATTGCATAATAAAGTTGGTGCGAGAGGATAATTTAAAACTACAAATTATAGTGTCGGATAATCTGTAGTTGTTATCTATCAATTAAATTAGCTACCATCAAAAAAAGATTGTAGATAAACCCGAATCGCAGGATTATCTACAATCAAACTGTAGCTATACTTCTATTTAATACTTTTAGCAGCTTGTTGTATAAGCGCAGCTACCATTGTATCCATTTGTGCGAAACGATCGTCCTTCGTTTGTCCGTTGACATAACGATAATAAATTTGTTGGCAAATGACCGCTAATTTAAAATAAGCAAACGTTATATAATAGCCGATTGTTGAGACATCTCGACCACTTTTCTCCGCATAGTGCGCGATAAATTCCTCTCTCGAATAAAATCCAGGATGAACCGTAATCGGTGGCTCCCCTAATGCATACAACAACATTTTTGGATCATCTGCATGCATCCAATAACTCATCGCAACACCGAGATCTGCTAACGGATCACCCACTGTTGTCATTTCCCAATCAAAAAGCCCAATCATTTCTGAGTAATCTTGTGAAAACATCGCATTGTTGAACTTATAGTCATAGTGAATAATTGTCGCTTCATTATTTGTCGGTATATTAGCCTTTAACCAAGCCGTTAGCGCTGCTACCTCTGACAGCTCAGCTGTTTTTGCTTTCTCATAACGGTCAACCCAACTAACCACTTGGCGTTCCATAAACCCTTCAGGCTTGACCATATCCTTTAAAGCCGTTTCCTTATATGGAATGGCATGGAGCGCTACAAGTGATTCCACCATTTTTTCAGACAATTGACGTGCAAGTGCTATTGTCGATTCTGTCCCTGATGGGAAACGTGTGTCCAACACGACACCTTTTTTTCGTTCCATTAAGAAAAAGTCACTGCCGATAATGCTGACATCATCGACATATACATATGGTTTTGGTACAACAGCTAAAAACGGATGAAGCGCCGATAAAATGGTAAATTCACGCTTCATATCATGCGCTTTTTTTGCCACTGGCCCAAGAGGTGGTCTGCGAAGTACAATTTCAAAATCCGCTATTTTTAAACAGTAAGTTAAATTAGAATGACCCGCACTAAATTGAGAAATTTCTAGTTTCCCCTCTGGTAAGTCTGGGAAATGTCGCTTTAAAAAAGCATGTAATTGCTCTGTATCGATTCGTTCACTTGCCCTTACTTGTATCGTATCCATAGGAACCCCCCTTAAATAATTGCACTCATTCCACCATCTACCACAATCACCTCACCTGTAACATAATCCGAAGCTGCAGCTGCTAAAAATAATGCAACGCCCTTCAAATCATTTTCAGCACCTAGACGCTTTAAAGGTGTAGCCCCCATCAAATAATCTTGTCCTCGTTCTATTAAAACATTTGACATTTTCGTTGGGAAAAATCCAGGGGCAATGGCATTAATGTTTATGCCTGATGGTCCCCATTTCACCGCTAAATCTTTGGTTAACGTAATAACTGCACCTTTACTAGAGTTATAACCAATTGTATCCATAAAATCAGGGAGTGTACCACCAAGCCCTGCAATAGAAGCAATATTAATAATTTTCCCCGCTTTTTGTGCAAGCATCACTTTACCAACAGCCTGCGTCATTAAAAATGTACCGTTGACGTTCACATCAAACACCTTTTGCCATGCCTCGTATGGCATATCGACAGCCGGCGCCCCCCATGAAGCACCACTATTGTTTACTAAAATATCAATCTTACCAAAGGTCTCTAATGTTTTTGACACAACATGGGCAATTTCCTCTGGTTTCGTCACATCACAGGCAAGCGCAAGTGTCTGGACACCTAATTGTGCGAGTTGTGTCGCCATTTCCTCACAAGCCTCCACTTTGCGTGAGCACAGCACAACGTTGGCACCAGCCTCTGCAAAGCCTTGCGCAATTTGTGCACCAAGTCCACGACCACCACCTGTAACAATAGCGGTTTTCCCTTGCAAGCTAAATAGGTCAAGAACAGTCATTTTACCAGCTCCTGTTGCTTTGGGGCATGTTTTTTCAGTTCCAATTTCGCTACAGTATTACGATGCACCTCGTCTGGTCCATCTGCTAAACGCAATGTGCGTGAATTGGCCCACTGAGCAGCGAGCGTCTTATCAGGTCCAACGCCAGCAGCACCAAATGCTTGAATGGCACGGTCGATGACACGCAATGCCATATTCGGTGCGACTACTTTAATCATCGCAATTTCAGCCTTCGCCTCTTTATTCCCTACTGTATCCATCATGTATGCTGCTTTTAACGTAAGCAGCCTTGCCTGTTCAATATCAATACGTGATTCTGCTATTCGTTCACGCATCACGCCTTGGTCTGCTAGCGGTCGATGGAAGGCTTGACGCTCTAGTAAGCGGCTACACATTTCTTCTAAAGCGCGTTCAGCTGCTCCGATAAGACGCATGCAATGATGAATGCGGCCTGGGCCTAAACGACCTTGAGCAATCGCAAAACCTTTCCCTTCACCCCATAAAATATTGTCCACAGGTACTCGTACATTTGTAAACGTAACCTCTCCATGACCTTCAGGTGCATGGTCATACCCAAAGGCCGTTAACATGCGCTCTATTTTGACACCTGGTGTATCCATTGGAACTAGAATCATTGATTGTTGCTCATGGATTGAAGCCGTAGAATCCTTATGTTTTCCCATAAAAATAGCGACTTTACAGCGTGGATCGCCAGCCCCGGTTGTCCACCACTTATGACCGTTTAAAATATACTGATCACCATCTCGTTCAATGCTAGCCTCAATATTGGTCGCATCACTAGAGGCCACTGCAGGCTCCGTCATCGCAAAGCAAGAGCGGATTTCTCCACGCAATAGCGGCTCTAACCACTCTTTTTTTTGCTTATCTGACCCATAGCGTACAAGTACCTCCATGTTCCCCGTATCCGGCGCATTGCAGTTAAAGACTTCCGGCGCTATTAATGATCGGCCCATAATTTCACATAAAGGAGCATATTCTATATTCGATAAACCTGCGCCATACTCGCTATCAGGTAAAAATAAATTCCATAGCCCCGCTTCCTGTGCTTTACGCTTCAATTCTTCCATAATCGGAGGAATCGCTCCCCAACGATCCGCCATTGCTTCCACCTGTGCCGCATACAGTGCCTCATTTGGATAAATATACTGCTCCATAAATTTCGTCAGTTTTCCTTGCAGTTCTACTACTTTTTCACTATAAGAAAAATTCATATGAAAGCCCCCCTTTGATTGACAACACGAATGAAAAATGAATGATTATTCATTCTTACTCTTACATTAAATGTTACCGCTATACGGCATGTAAATCAATCATCTATTCCATAAAAATTTGAATAAAGGAGAAAATTCATATGCAAAAACAGCTAAAAAAAGCATCTCCATTATGTCTTCTTTTTACAGCCATAAAAAATAATAACTATATTAAAATATCGTCAACATTATCTTTTACTATCAAAATAATGTATAACACCATCAATGAATTGTCGGATCGCAAAGGGCAGATGTCGATTTTTTAAATACACTAAATAAACATTCCTTTGTAAATTAGGGCAATCAATTTCTTTTTGAACAATCGTCTTCGCGGTTGGCCCCTGTAAATAGTTTTCAGGCAGAATGGTAATACCTAGATTTTCGCGAACAAGGGATACAGCCGTTTCAAAACGTTCGATTTCAAATTGAACATTGATTGCTTGACCCGCTTGTTCAAATGCATTCAAAATATCCTGCCTTGTTTGAAATCCATCTGTACTAATAATGAAAGGCTCTTTGCTTAAATCTGCAATGGTCAGTAAATCTTTCGTCGCTAACGGATGATGTAAAGGTAATACAGCGACAAGTCGTTCCTCATACAAACACTTCACTTCTAGCTCTTCATCGTCCATCAATTGATTGGTAATAATCACATGCGTTTTGTAGCCTTTCAGTGATTTCTTGACACGCTTGCTACCTAAAATATCGACTAAATGAAATTTCATCTGTGGATAGCGCTTTTTATATTCGACAATTGCTTTTGGTAACCAATGCTTAATCGACTCCATTACACCGATGGTCAAATCACTTGTACCATGTACAATGACCTCGTCCATTTCAATTTTTAGCACTTCCATATTTTTTAAAATAACTTTTGCTCGTTCATATAGAAGCTGACCTGCTTCGGTTAATTGCAAATTTCTTGTATTTCTTTCAAGTAAAGAAGAACCAACTTCTTGTTCTAATTTTTTAATAGCATTACTTAAAGAAGGCTGAGAAATATGCAATTTTTCAGCTGCTTTCGAGTAATTCATATGCTCAATAACAGCGATAAAATATTGTAATTGTTTTAAATCCAAAACAACCTACCCCCCATTTATAGTTTTAAACTATAGATTAATAATAATTATATATTAGTAAATATAATTATGTGAATATATAATAAATTAACACTACAACAATAATGTTAATGGAGTTGATAAAGAGATGTATACAATGACAGATCAAAAACAATGGAAAGGTCGCATCGATTCAACTACTAATCCAAGTAGTTTCCGATTACATCAAAAAGTAAAACGATTGGCTATTAACGATGTAAGCGCTTCACAACAAAAAAATGCTGGGATTGTTGGGTTTATATGTGATGAAGGGGTACGCCGCAATCAAGGGCGTGTTGGTGCAGCGAATGGACCCAATGCACTTCGTGGTGCACTGGCAAGCTTACCGTGGACATTTGATGAGCAACAGGAAATTATCGATGTCGGTAACATTCTTTGCCTCAATCATGCGCTAGAGGATGCACAACAAGAGCTCGGTGAAATTGTTCAAGGTCTACGCGCTAAAAACATGCAATGTATTATCCTTGGTGGCGGTCATGAAACATTATATGGGCATTACTTAGGTGTTCGTGCAGCATTACAAAAAGGTGCCCGTATCGGCATTATTAACATCGATGCACATTTTGATTTACGACCATATGATGAACAAACTTCATCCGGTACAATGTTCCGTCAAATTTTAGAACAAGATCCACATACAGACTATTTTGTACTAGGTATTCAACGTTATGGAAATACACAAGAGCTGTTTGATAAGGCACATGAGCTGCAAGTGAATTATGTGTTAGAAGAACAAATGACAGCAGACAACAACGCGGACATTATGAACGATCTACAGCAATTTATGGATAATCATGATTATATTTTACTTACTTTATGTATGGACGTTGTCAACACAGCCTACGCACCTGGTGTTAGTGCACCCTCTCCTTTTGGTCTAGATCCCAAAACGGTTCGAGCTGTAATTCAAAAAGTAGCATCCCATCCACATACCCATTCTTTTGATATATGTGAAGTAAATCCGTTACTAGATGAAAATGGTCAAACAGTCAAATTGGGTGCTTATTTTGTCTATGATGCACTCAACAACTTACTTAGGAGGAACGGTTCATGATCGAAATTAATCAAATTACAACAATATTTCTCGCAGTCGCGTTATTTGCATTCGGGAGCTTCCTTATTAATAAAATAAACTTTTTAAAGCGTTTCTGTATTCCAGCACCAGTTGTTGGTGGCTTACTTTTTGCAGCACTAGCCACAATATTAAAAACAACTGGCCTATTAGAAATATCTCTTGATACATCATTACAAAGCTTATTTATGATTACTTTTTTCACGACAATCGGTTTAGGTGCTAGCTTTAAACTGGTAAAACTAGGCGGTAAGCTATTAGTCATTTATTGGCTAGCATGTGGGTTCCTTGCGCTAATGCAAAACGTTATCGGTGTATCCCTTGCTTCACTAATGGGCATTCATCCATTAATCGGTATGATGGCAGGTGCAGTTTCTATGGAAGGTGGTCACGGTGCGGCGGCTGCTTTCGGTCAAACATTAGAAGATTTAGGAATTTCATCTGCTATGACAATCGGTGCGGCGGCTGCAACATGTGGCTTAGTGGCGGGAGGTCTAATTGGTGGACCGATTGTCAAATATTTAGTCGGAAAATACAATTTAACACCAGATGAACAAGAAGCAGAAGCTATTGAATATGAAAACAAACATGAACAAATTACATCGGATTCATTCTTTACACAAGTGGTAATCATCACATTTTGTATGGCTGTCGGAACGTATGTTGGAACTCTATTCTCCGAAGCTACAGGTTTCGTATTACCAGGTTACGTAGGTGCCATGTTTGTCGCTGTATTGGTCCGTAATATTTTAGATAAAGTGAAACCAAATGCCATTAACATGAAAAGTATTTCTTTAATCGGTGACGTCACATTAGGTGTTTTCCTATCTATGGCGTTAATGAGCATTAAACTATGGGAAATTGCCGATTTAGCTTTACCTCTATTTGTCATTGTTTTTGTACAAGTACTATTCATCGTTCTATTCTGTATTTTTGTATTATTTAAATTACTCGGTAAAAACTACGATGCAGCAGTTATGGTGGCAGGCTTTGCAGGACATGGCTTGGGTGCAACACCGAATGCAATGGCGAATATGTCAGCAGTTGTTCAACGCTTCGGTCCTTCTACAAAGGCATTCCTCGTTGTACCAATTGTAGGTGCATTTTTAATTGATGTCTTTGGTATTCCTATTATTATTACAACCATTAACTTATTTAAATAACATGAAAAAAGCCGTGCATAGTCTTTATAAGACCGTTGCACGGCTTCTTCCATTATAGAAAGAACTTCATAGAATGCATTATTGTAATATGTCACTTACCGTTACACATTCATAACCTTGTTTCTGTAAATAAAGAATAACATTTTCGAGCCCGTTGGCTGTCGTTTGATGAATATCATGCATTAAAATAATACTGCCATCTTTGACAGATGCTTTGACATACGTTAATATTTTATCGGCATTGCGATGCTTCCAATCGAGTGTATCAATCGACCATAAAATAGAAGGCATTGGAATAACAGAGCGCACTTGGTCATTTGTCGCTCCATATGGTGGGCGAAAAACAGTTGGATATTGACCAATAGCTGCGTAAATGGCGTTGCTTGTGCGATCCACTTCTTCTTTAACGCTTGTTTTCGCTAAATTAGTTAGCTTCGGATGATTCCATGTATGATTGCCAATTTCATGACCATCCTTATACACTTGCTCTACAATTTTAGCATTGCTAGAAGCATTTTTCCCAACCATAAAAAATGTTGCTTTTACATTGTATTTCTTTAAAATGGCTAATATTTGTGGCGTAACTTTCGCATTCGGTCCATCATCAAATGTTAAAGCCACCCGCTTTTTCGCTCCTTTTGCTACTGGTACTCCTTGGTTGTAAACTTTATTATTTACGGTTAAGTCCGTTAGCTCTGAAGCCTTTATGTACCCTTTTTGATTGTCAGCTTCCACATACGCCCAGCCTGCTACTATTGTATATTGCTGCACAATGGTTTTATGCGCTAGTGTGCCTAGCACTTCACCGCCTGGGCTCGCAGTTAAATGAATAATAGCCCCTTTAGGTGCATTTACCTGCTTTTTTGTCGCAGTTGGTTTTTTCAGCGCATTTGTCGCGACATAGCCAAATTCATGTCCATATTGCACATATGACCAACCACCAGGTGCTATGCCATACACTATTAACATACTATTTTCATATAGCTGTCCAACTTTTTGTGCACTTGGACTTGGATAGGACAATAAGTTTAGGCCGCCTTTTTTCGCCACTACAGCTTTTTCTGGCGTTAGCTCTGCTAATGTTGAGGCTTCCACATACCCCTCTAACTGTGCCATTCGGATATGTATCCATTCCTCATTGAAAGCTGAGGCTTGCACAAAATTGCCTTGTTTAATATAGCCATTCACCTTGCTTTCTGTGGAAGCCTCTTCATACACCGTCGCATCCTTTAGAACTTGTTGGATAGCAGGCATACTAGCTTGAGCGGAAACATGATTCCCAATAGCCATACTACATAAAAATGCCCATAATAACGCAAAAGGTAATAATTTTTTCAATATTCTACACCGCCTTTTTACAATCACTGATGTCGTCTCCCGTGTAAAATATATACAAAACATAGGATTGAAATCTGATAATGTTATTATACCAGAAAATAGTAAGAATCAACTAGATTTGCTAATTGAAAAGTTCTGTAAGAATGATTTTTGATAATCCACATCGGCGGCATACTGTTAAATTTCTTCTTATACTTTTGCAAAAACTTTATTTGAGATAATGTAATCTTATCCATTCAGAATCTAAATTTCACTGTATTTCCATGCATACGTTAATCGCTAGCTTGCTAACCTTCACAGCATCCCCAACATATGTGCCAATCAACAGCTTCCAAGTGGTTTACTCTACTTTTGGTGCATAAGCCGTTCAGCTTGCTATGCCATATCTTCCTATAGTGCTTGATATGCAGCCATTGCATCTTCAACATGTAAAGGTGGCGTCCAAACATGCCCTTCCGCATTTGTCGTAACAAAAATATACACTTCGCCATTTTTTTCAATTAAAGAAGCTAAGCAAAGCCCTGCTTCAGGTGTATAGCCGGTTTTGCCACCAAGAATGGCACCTTCGACCCCATCCATTTTTGAAAATAAAGTGCTAGCAATCGTTAACTCATTTGGCACTTGCGTTGTGTAGCTTTTTGTCGTCATAATCTTATAAAAAGTAGGATTTTCAATCGCATATTGAAAGAGCTTGCTAATATCACGAACACTCGATATATGTGCTGGATCATGAAGCCCACTAACATTTTCGTAATGAGTATCATTTAACCCTAATTCAAGTGCTTTATCGTTCATCAGTTCCACAAACGCTTTCTCACTCCCTGCAATGGCCGTTGCTAGCGTGGCTGTTGCATCTGCACCTGATGCAAGTAAAGTACCGTATAGTAAATCCTCGATCGTTACAAAATCACCTGCCTGAAAGCCTGCCATCGAAGCATTTTGCGCAGTATATGTTGCAATTGTTTGTGGTGTAACCATCGTTTGCATTTGAAGATCTTTACTCGCCTCAATCGCTACAATGGCTGTCATAATTTTGGTTAATGATGCTGGATAGATAATAGCATCCGCATTTTTTTCATATAACACCTCTCCGCTATCGTTTACCAATAAAGCATTTTTACTATGTAACGAAGGTAGCTCAATATCCACTACTTGTTCTTTGGACTTATTCGTATAGAAAAAAAATGCGATGACACCAATACAACAAATTAATACAAACTTTTTCATAAAAAAACGCCTCCCACACATTATAATAGGAGGCAATTATGAATATTCCTGTAGGATATTTATGAAGAAATTCTTAAGGATTGCGCCAATATTTCGCGTTACGTAATAAAAGCTACTATATATCAATAAAAATCATCGAACGCTAGAGAAATGTTTTGGATTTTCTTATCGGATAATTTAAAAAATACATCCTGTGATACATCTAACTTTAGTGCATGGTCCTTGGCTAATCCAGCATAAATGCCCCGTAAAATCCGCCCAGTTAGACCATGGGATATGACAATCACGTTTTGTTCATCTTTTACACTATCGAGCCAATCAGTCAATCTAGCAACAACCGAGTCGTAACTTTCTCCATTCGGTGCATTGAAATACCAATTATAATGGTCTGTGTTTTCTAAAAGACTTGGCCAAGACTTTTCAATTTCTTTTATTGTAAGCCCAGCCCAATCTCCAACAGCCACTTCGGCTAGTCGATGATCCTTTACTACATCATTAAAATCATAGCCTATCGTTTCGCAAATAATTTCTGCGCTCTGCAATGCTCTTCCTAAAGAACTTGAAATAATTTTCCAATCTTGAGGATTGCCTAGTAAGCTTTTTAACATAACTGCGTTTTGTTGAACTTGTTCGATGCCAACATCGGTTAAGGGTGAATCCAACTCGCCTTGGTATCGTCCTTGCGTATTAAAAACCGTTTCTCCATGACGAAGTAAATAAATAATTTGCCTCAATCCCGTTCCTCCTCTATCTCTCTATTGCCAATTGCTAGTCAGATTGTACAAGCAAAGTTAAAAAAGTACAAATAAATACACTAATGAAATGAAGAGACAGAGTGGGCTATACAACCATGTATCATTTCTTGCAAACTGTGAATGTTTTATTTTTTTAAAAAATCCTACATATTTAAAGTCGCCTATTGCTCGTATCAAGAATATAACTGCACAAACCGTACAACCAAGTGTAAAAAAGTTAAATTCTTGCACATTCCGTAAGTAAATCCCTTTTATTAAGAGTAGGAAAGCTGCTACCACAAGAAGGAATGCTACTAATAACGTTCCTATTTTACGAGGAACGAAAGCCGGTTCTTGGCTGCCTTTCTTTATAGGGAGTACCACCATCGCACCCCAACGACCACCAAATGCCCAATAGACGTGTATTATGCTTATCAAAAACAGAACACATACAACGAGTAGTAAACTAATCATTACCTATTCCCCTCCCACTTTGTATACTACATACTAAAACATACGATAACGTATGTTTTGGTCATTTATTTGTCCCTTAAGTTACTCAACTGCAAGGGACATGTTTCTTTTCTTGTTATATCTTTAGTAATAGTTCAAGCATTTTTCCTATCGTAAAATTAGGATTTTCTGTAAACCTTGTCATCCACCCTATATACGTTAAATAAGCAAGTCTTGCTCTTTCGACCGCTTCTAATTCATCACTTCCTTTTTTTTGATATAAATGAGCAATACAACGAATTCGCTGTTCCTCAATGTCGACTAACCGCTTTGCAACAACTTGGTTATATTTAGCCCAAGTATAAATGCCTATTTCAATTTTTTTATCACTACTAAAACTGATTGTAAAAAGCTCTTCTAATGACGAATCTTCCTGCTCCATACTATGAATAATGCGCTTTGTAGCAACCATTTCCCAATAATTGAACATAGCATCTAACAGTTCTTGATGGTCACGAAAATGGTGATAAAAACTACCTTTACTTATGTTCAGTATACGTGCGAGCGTTTCAATACGAACTTTATGTATGCCTGCGTCCGCTAATTGATGTAAACCAGCCTTTATCCAGTCTTCTCTTGTTAATTGCATCATTTCACCCTCCAACATACGCTATCGTATGTTTTCAACAGAATATAACATATTGTAAATTTTGTCAAACAACATTGGTACAGAATTTAAATGAGGATGGGACATAACTAAAAAATTTAAGGAACAGAGGAAAGGTGTTCGTAAATTTTCCCTATTATAGGAACTTGACTATTTAAAAAAAATAGAAGTGTTCACTAGTTGTTGGTAGCGAAGGCGGTGACTCCTGCTCAGAACGCATACAATGTAAGACGCGGGCATTTCGCGCGTTAGCGAGGGTTGCGGCTTACTGTGCTGAGCGGAAAGCACGCCGAAGCGGACAACAACGGCGCAGCAAAAAAGTGTTAGATTGACTGCATCAATCTAACACTTTTTCTCTTTTGTCCCAGCCTCATCGCATTCATATAAATAGCTAATCTTCTTTCTTACTACCCTTGTTGACATTGATGTTGTTATTAAAGGTGATTGTAATGTGTAAAAATGTTGGTAAAACACACCCAAGTAACAATAGTAACGGCACTATTTTTTTCATCAAATTCTCCCTACTATATAAAAATCATCTATTCACTATATGAATCGTTCATAGTGAATATGATGAATGCTTATAGGTCGTCAACTTCCTAGCTATTAAAACGTACTATCAAAAAGATTTTCCGCAATCGCTTGTTCAATATCTGAAGCCGTAAATTCCATCAGTTCATTTCTTGTAATAGTAGGCTGTTGGATTAAACGATTCGACTGGATTGTTACCAGCTTTTCAAAGACATTTCGGATATAACGTCCATTTGAAAAGTTCGGGATGGATTCAACAGGAATTTGAGTTAATTGTGCTTTCATATGGTGGGTAAAGGTATCACCATAACGATAATCGTTATTTTTACAGAGCATCGCAAAAATTTCATACAGCTCGTCCGTAGTAAAATTATCAAACTGCACAAAATGATTAAAACGCGATTTAAAACCTGGATTGGCTTGTAAAAATGCCTCCATCAGCTCGGTATAACCAGCTACAATAATGACTAAATCATCCCGTAAATCCTCCATTGCCTTTAATAAGCTATCAATGGCCTCTTTACCAAATGCATCTTGTTTATCATGAATTAATGAATAAGCCTCGTCGATAAATAACACACCACCGGTCGCTTTTTTCACTACTTCCTGTACCTTTAAGGCGGTTTGACCAACATAACCTGCTACTAATCCCGCTCGATCGGTTTCAACAAAATGCCCACTAGACAATACACCAAGATGTTTGTATATTTGCCCAATAATGCGCGCAACAGTCGTTTTGCCTGTTCCAGGGTTACCGGAGAAGACTAGATGATACGTAATTGGAAAACTCGTTAAGCCATGATCGACACGTAAACTTTGAATTTTAATGAAGTTGATTAAATTATGTAATTCCTTCTTGGCATTCGGCAGCCCGACAAGACCATCTAATTGCGCCTGTAGCTTGTTAATCTCTCTCTCTACTTCAGGCGTAATACGTAAACGTTCTCCGTGGATAAACTCCCCGCTATAGATAATTTTACCAGCCTCATTATAATAATCCCCGCGACCATGCTTTTCCCCATTTACAAGGTCGCCAATATAAGATGCCTGTCCATTGGCATAATAAAGAGTGCCTTTCCCTGTCATCGCATCCTCTTTAAATTGACCTTCCGCTTCTAGCACACCCTGTCTTGAATACACTTTTCCTTTACCATGCTTCATATCTTCAAAAAAATACCCTTCATAGTAAAGGGGTGTTAAAGCAGATTCAATTTCCACTGTGCTTGGTGTTTCGGGGGCATAGTACAGCTTCCCTGCCCCTTGCATATGGTTCCACATAAAATCGCCTTCATATTGTAAAAAACCACTTGGGTAATATTGTGTACCTTTCCCTTTTTTCATGCCATGTACAAATTCACCTTCATAATGTGGTCGATTTAAATGCGGATATTGCGCCCGTATTTCTTTAAAAGGTGCAATGACAGTCTCTTCAAAATACAAAATACCATAGCCATCCATTAAATCATTACGAAAATGGCCCTCGTAATAAATCTTTCCATCTTTATATAAAATACCATTGCCTTGTTTTTTATTTTGAATAAATTCGCCTTGATAAATCATTTGTCCCTTTAAATACATGATGCCGTTACCTTGCTTCATATGGTTAACAAATTCACCTTCAAATAATCGTTCACCTTCTTGATCAAAAATCGTCCCCTTGCCATCGTATATATCATGACCAAAATCATTTTTCTTAACGCCACCACGGTACATTAATGTCCCATCTGGGTAAAAAAGCTCTTTTTCTTGATGATTATCGTTCATTTTATTGCCATCCTTTATCATTTCAGTATATGCTCAATTATAGCGTGGAACAGAATACATATGTGCGAATTTTTAGAATTTAAGGAGAACAACATGAAAAAAAGATATAAAATACTTTTCACGATTCTATTACCCCTTATCATCCTTTATGTGGCGACGACTTTACTTACTCGAGATTCTACTTTTAATAAGGAAGTAATTGAACAACTCGATATTGAACAGATTAAGGAAATTGAAATTATCCGAGCATCTGATGAGAAAACAATTACAATAACAGAAACAGCGAAAATCGATGAAATGATGCATTTGTTCGAAGATAAAGCGATTCGCAAAGTGCTTTTTGCCAAGTCTGACGTAAAAGAGGCATACTGGTTAACATTCAAGATTAATGATAATCGTGAAATCGGCATACGGATTGATGATTCAACCCACCTTTTTGTATATTTATATGAAGAAAATTATATGAAAGACTATAAGCTATTAGATAAATTGGACACGACGTATATTGAAAAATTATTTTAATAGAACATAAAAATTAGCAAGAAGACCTAGTAACAGGAACAGCATATGTAGTAAGACGCAAACTGCGCCATCCAAAATATTGCGTCTTACACTGTACCTTAATATTTCCTTATTGACGTGATTAAACTAACTGTTTAACCATCGTGAAATAGCTACTTCCAGGCGGATAATCTTTATTTCCCCAACAACTAGATAACCTCTTGCTTCATCAAATGTTCGCGCTTGAAAATCATAGGTAGTTAACAATGCCTTTTTAGCGCCCATTTTGATTGCAGTGGCTTCTGCTTGTAAAAGCAATTTTCCACCCAAGCCCTGTTTTCGATACTCCTTGCTAAACCAAAACTTATTGATTTCTAACCAATCCCAATAAACCTCTCGTTGGAAACAATAATATTTAAAGGCTGCACTGCACCCTTCTTTCGTATTTCTTTATGATAAGATGAATGTTCATCATTAAACTCTCTTAACTTAGTATTTAGAAATGTAACAAATGCTTCATGATTTTCTAATAAAACTTCTACATTGTCATTCATCTTTTACACCCCAACTTAAAAAATAGTGGCAATTGCGGTAACACCTATCATTCTTTACGTTTCTTCATTGCCACGACCGTGACCATAATGACGCCCAATTTTACTATTAAAATAAGCACGTAGATACTAAAAGAAATCATCGCTGGCAACAGCACCAACCACCACGACCATGTTATAACCTCTGTTAGCTTGAGCACAATAAAAATAACCGTTAACACTTCTGCGATCCCCATGTTGTCACCACCATTGCTACTTATTATTGTAAAAAGTATAACCGTTTCCCTTTGTATTTTGGCATTGTATGGAACATAGCTTGTAAAAAAATCGTTTGCATTCTATAGATAGGAGGTACTGTATGGAAGTAAATTCAAATCTAGCATCCATGGTACTATTCATTTGCACGCTCCTTTTATTTTTTATCATCAGTTCATCTGCCACATATTTAAATTTTTTTATAACTTACTTTCATTTTCACCCTTTAAGCGCTGTATTGCTTATGACAATCACTTGTTTTTTTCTAGCGCTGATTGGTTTGAAAGATGTCAAAAATATACAGTCATTATTTTTAAGCTTTATACTAATCACATTAACCCTGATTTTTGCAGGAATCATCTCTTTTACATTATTCATTGGGCATATGTTCAGCTAATAGCCCCTGTTGTTTTAAAAAGACTAGTTTTAGTCTCCCTTCTATTCATTTACAATATAAGCGAAATAGACAAAAAAGGAGCTTGCAAATGAAAATTACACAGCTAGATCATTTAGTTTTAACTGTAAAAAATATTGAAGAAACATGTACTTTTTATCAACAAATATTAGGAATGGAAATCGTGTCATTCGGAGAAGGAAGAAAGGCACTTCGCTTTGGCCAACAAAAAATAAACTTACATGAAGTAGGTAAAGAATTCGAACCTAAAGCCATTAGACCTACATCAGGCAGTGCTGATTTATGTTTCATTACGGAAGTACCTTTACCCGCTGTCATAAAACATTTACATCAATTTGCTATTCGAATAGAAGAAGGACCAATTAATAGAACAGGAGCTATTGGCCCCATTACTTCAGTCTATATTCGTGATCCTGACAACAATTTAATCGAAATTGCTAATTATTAATTTGAGGATACAAACAGAGGTATTTATGATACACAGAGTACACCGGAAGATAATGGCTATGCTGATATAGTTATAAGGCCAATCCTTTATTTCAAATATTGATTAAATCTTCAACTTACAATGACTTTAAACAGCACAGGAAAAATGAGCTTGGAAATGATTGTCCTAGCTCATTTTTTAACAAAGGACAAGTTGTTCTCTTTTTCTATAGTTACACTTTGTTTTACTATAAAAGCATAGTTATAGTCTTCGTCCTCACCCATTCACCACTGTAAGCTCCCAGGTAGTTGAATTCTCCATTGCGGATCATAACTCACAACCTCCTGTTAAATGGTCAACTGGCTTATTTAGCAAAATTCTAATATCGAAGGATGTCCCTCATCTTTTCAATCTTAGGGACTCTTGACACACCACACTCGAACATTAATAAAAATCACAGTACACAATCCAATCCCCTTTTTCTGGATTGTAGAAAAAATAAAAACTACCACTATCTATAATATTGAAGCGAGCCTTTTCATCAGAACTTATTTGAAATATAAATGGGTATTCTTCCCCGAAAGAAACGCCACTTTGAGTAAAAGAAGGATACCCGCCAATTTTATGCGTGGCATATATTTTTTCAACAATGTCATCGTAATATTCAATGTCCTCCTCAAATTCAAGCCGTAAAATTTCATTTTCAATTGCTGGGGCAATACTATCCGAATCTTCCCAAGCAGGTGCATCATTATTAATGAATACAGGGGTTAAAGGAAAAGGCTTTATTTTCTTAGATTGTTTATTTACCTTTTGTAATTCATCCAGTTCCGTATAACAATTGATCTTAAAAAATGAAACTAAATCATCTCTATCTAGATTATTGAATACATCGAAGTCCATATATAGGGTTAATAATTGATAACTTGTTAATTCCTTTGGTACATAAGGTAAATTATATAAAAACATTGTACAAATAGGGTCGAAATTAGATGGAATAGTTTCTCCTTCTTTTTCCCATACAACTTTGCCAATCCAACTTTCACCTAATTCCTCTGTTGGTCGGTATCCTCCTGTTTGAAAGATAGTAGCCTTTTTAAATAGTGCATGTTTAATTTGTGCAATATTCAATAATTTCTCCTCCTAGTATGTTTGTTACCTATTATATTAAATATCCTAAAAATTCAAAAAGCCTTTTTACTGTTGTCTAACTATCCCGCTTCTGTAGAGACATGAAAAAATTTAATCTAAATGTTAATAACCTAAATATTAACATTTATCAGTATTGCATTTCCATTTATTGTTTTACAGTGATAAAGAGGTACTTATTAAATACTAAGTATCAATAAATAAAGTAGTAAAGGAGGTTTCTTGGTCGGAAGCACTCAATTTATCATCGAGGTAACTCGCACAAAGTACGTATATACTAGGAGGAAGATACATGACAACTCAACTAATTCGAGAAAAATTTTCGTTTGCAGATTTACCAGCAGTGAATTCAAGTTATGACAAAGTGAGAGAAGCATTCAAGGAAAAATTCAAAGTCAACCCTGATGGAATCGCCGTCAATAGTGAAACGTATTTTAAGGGGGTTAAGCCTGCAATCACTGAACAATATGGTCACCCATGTTTCAAAACACTTGGTGATTTTTCTTATACAAAAGGAGATGGGGCACCACCTAAGTCAATCATTGTTGGGAGCAATATTGCAGTAAATCATGGAGATGAAGCAGCTACGATGACTTTAGAAGTTCAAGGTAGCTGGCAAAGTCAACAAACATGGTCTTCTGAAAGTACAACTGGGTTAAATTTTTCCTCCAAATTTACGATTGAAGGAATTTTTGAATCAGGCATGGAGTTCTCTTTTAGTACGACTACAGGAGAATCAAAGAGTGAAACAGAATCTAAAACAGCCACAGCAAAAATTGAGGTGACAGTACCCCCAAGAAGTAAGAAGAAAATTGTAATTGTTGGTACATTGAAAAAAGAGACGATGCATTTCCGTGCACCTATTTTTGTCAACGGCATGTTTGGCGCAAATTTCCCAAAGAAAGTACAAGATCATTACTTTTGGTTCCTTAATGCAGCCAGTGTCCTAAAAAATACTTCCGGTGAAATAACTGGAACAATTCGAAACTCGGCTGTCTTTGATGTGCATACGGAGATTGGTCAAACAGAACCATTAACAGTTGAAGAATTAAACGAATTCATGGCATTAAACTAAATAGCTGGAAACTTTATCGGTGGGATCCTTCAACCCACCGATTTTCCATTAGTAGCCACTATCACCTTAGCTTCTTAGTTTACGATAATCGCCTTGTTATGCTATGATTTTTTTGTATTTTTAAGCATAAGGAGGAGAGATTATGTCAAAAAACACCATGATATGGACCATTATTACTGCTGTTCTGACTGCTATTGTATACATAGATGGCTATTACTTGTGGGGTATCTTTTTTGTCACTATTCCTTTAGCGGTTGTATCAGCTATCATTTCGATGGTTGTTACATATAAAGAACAACGACCTGTCTATATGCTTGTAAATGTATTGTTCAATTTTATTGCGATTATTGGTTTTTTTGTTTTACACAAATAACTTGACGGTAATAGCTATTTTAGCGCGTACACCCACTCGTAGAATTTAACTACTGCAGTTGATTTCCGCTACGTGCGGACGCTTCTCATTCATCATAGCGTTAGCCGCAACCCTCTGCTTGTAAGCGGTTTGGTTGCGGCTAACGCTGTGTGTATTTTCCCTACTCTCCGCTAAAATCTCATGACCTTTTTCAGAAGAAGGTTAATCCTTTCCGTTCTTTGTCTACAAACATCATATACTCACCTACTCCAACCGTTCCAAATGAATCCTCATCAGCGCCATTAATTTGCCATATTCTATCAATTTCACCCTGTCTATTAAATGTTTGTAAAACAGTTAGCAAGAAGCTTAACAATTTCTCCAATGTATATCAAAAGCGCCTCTATACCAGCGTTTCTAATCGTTAAATTTTATCGTCCCTCCATCACTTTTTCATAAATGTTTACGGTGTCCGCACAAATTTTGACGGTCTCCGAAAGCAAAAATTTCGGAATCCCACCATTGTAATGTCGGAATTTGTAATGATAGGATTAAATTAACTCGAGGGTATATCTATTGCTGTTGCAGCAAACTTATGAAATATACAGATTCTAGCGATTAACAAAAATTTACATTGCTATTATTTTTCATCTTTCCATAAATTCGTGAAGGAAGGTTCGTGTGAGAGATTTAAAAAAGGGCACTATTTATGCAATTATTTCAGCTTTATGCTTTGGCATAATGCCTATTTTCGCAATAAAAGCATATAGCTTTGGTATGTCCGTTTATACATTACTCGTTTTAAGATTTTCAATAAGCTCTTTATTATTTTTTATATTTCTAATATGGAAAAAAACAACGTTTAAAATAGGCAAAAAGGATTTCAAGTTACTTTTTCTATTAGGTGGTGTGTTATTTACACTGCTTTCAGTCTTGCATTTTGAATCATTAAAATATCTAACATCATCGATGGCCGTCTTATTATTATTTTCATTTCCTATATTTGTATCAATTTTTTCTTTTTTTATCTACAAAGAAAAGTTAAAGATACAATCAATCATCGCTTTATTATTCACCTTTATTAGCATGATTTTTTTATTAGGGGTTTCTTTTCAAGGTATAAATATGAAAGGTGTAGCTTTAGCGTTACTAGCAGCTATTGTCTACGCACTTTATATGATCCTTGGAAAAAAAGTCACTGATAATAACTCCCCAGTCGTAACAAGTACGTATGTTACCTTATTTGCTGCACTAGGTGTAATTTTAATTGGCCTAATTAGAAATGAACTACATTGGAATTTTACTTCAAATGCATGGATTTACGTATTCTGCATTGTTGTTATTTCAACTATTATTGGCGAAATAACGTTATTTAAATCTCTACAGATTCTTAATTCAACAAATGTTTCTATGATAAGTATGGTCGAACCGATATTTACTTCTATTTTTGGCTTACTATTTTTGCAGGAAGTTATGCAACCGCTTCAATTATTAGGAGGCTTATTTATCTTAATCGGATTAACTTTTTTAATATATTTTCAAAACAAAATTTAGTTCAATTCAATTACTCATCGAAAGGAAGATTCTAACATGGTTTTAAATCTAAGTGAACAGAAACTATCCATTCCTGAAGGAACCGAAGATGTTTTAGGGCTTGATATGAGATATCGAGAACACATCATCAATATTATTAAAGAAGTATATGAAAACTATGGTTTTAATCCACATAAAACACCTATTTTAGAATACTTAGAGACATTTAACGGACACCACGGAGAAGGAGAAAAGTTATTTTTTCATATAAAAGATAAAAACGACAAGGATTTAATTGCTCGCTATGATTTAACCGTTCCACTGGCTAGAGTAGCAAGTATGTATCCAGATTTACCAAGACCTTATAAAAGATATCAAATTGGTCCCTCTTTTAGAGATGACGAGCCTGGAAAAAGTCATTTTAGAGAATTTACCCAATGCGATGCTGATATAATTGGCGCAGACAGTTTATTAGCTGAAATCGACATTACAGTAATGGCACATGAATTACTAACTATATTAGGCATAAAAAACTTTGTTTTAAAAATAAACCACCGACTACTTATACAAGCTTTAGCACTGAAAGTCGGTTTGCAGAGCAAAGAAGAGCACCTCGGATTACAAAGAGCTTTAGACTATGCTGATAAAGTGTCTAAAGATGGATTACAAGGTGTTAAAAACAAACTATTAGAAAATAATATTCCTTTAAATATCGCAAATCAAACCCTAATGGAAATTGAGAGTTTTGCTAACCTTTTAACGCAATTTGATGATTTACAAAATCAAATCAATCAAATTGAAAAGTTCTTTGATAACTGCCCTTCCGCAGCAAAGGCGGCAGCCGATTTGAAATTTATCATGTCTTATTTGCCAAAAAATGTTCAATCCAATATAAAAATAGATTTAACATTAGCAAGAGGAGCCGATTATTATACAGGTTATATATTAGAGGGCGTTGCAATCGATACTGAAATCGGAGCAATTTTAGGCGGTGGGCGATACAATCAGTTAGTTTCAGCTGTTGGCAATGCAAATGAAGCAGGCGTTGGCTTAGCCTTTGGTTTAGAAAGACTGTTATCCGTTTTGAAAAGCTTAGATTATATTGATAAAAATATCGAGCTACCTTCCAAAATATTGTTAGCTAATACCAACGTAGAATTCCATCCAAAACTATTTGTGATTGCTCGGGAATTAAGAAAATACTATGATGTGGATATTTATTATAATCAATCTCCATTTGGTGACATCGTCCATTTCGCTCAACAAAATAAGCATCAAATGATTATAGAACTTATTGGAAAACAACCATTAATTCACGCTGTCATAGAGAATGAGACCATGCAGTCAAAAGTGACTGATATTTTAAATAATTTAGACTGTATCTAATGATAACTACAAGATGTTAGGAACACGATTGTTAAACAACTTTTCTTGAACGCCAATTACTAAACATCCCCCCATGGAAATATTGATACTAGGATTGTTACGTTAACTTTTGCAAGACGTAGCAATCCTATTTATATGTCGTAAATGTCAATTCATAACCAAAACTTCACAAGGCATACTAAAGTTAGCCATGATTATTAATTAGCCACTTTTGCCGTCATTCACTGCGTAATTCCACTCATTTGGTATAACATAATTCTTTAAAATTACAGCCCTTACAGCGCCATTCATCCGTCGTTTGCTGAAAGTCTTCAATATCCACTGGCTCGTTCGTCAGAATATCTGCTTGAAACTTAATTTAAGCTCTCATACAGGTTCTGAGTAAATCAAAACCTTTATGTAACAACGGTTTTCAATTATAGCATTATCATTATTAATCGCTAACTGTTACTGTAAATCGTTTTTGGTCGCTTTTTAATCACTTATTTTATAACGAAAGACCATTCATTCTCTCGGAGTGTTCTGTTCTATTAGCGTTACTCACGCCCCTATAAATTCAGTGTTTTTGATATTTCTAACAAATTTAAATATATTAATATCGGAATTAAGAAAAATTAAAATGAGGTTTCAAAATGAACAAACTAGAACAAACAACCCAAGAATTACTGAAAGTTGGTTATACGCTTGAGGAAATAATTGAACAAACTATTATGCAGCATGGAACCGCTAACTAATTAGTTGTCTGTTTTTTTATATACTTTCCACTCTTTATTTCCTACAATAGGAACAGAGAAGGAGGATAAACAAACTCATGAAATTAAACAATAATATCCATATGAATAAATTCCGCATAAGAAGATGGGTAAACTTGCACCGTGAGCAAGAAATCCTTATTACAAGTGAACATTATAATCGTTTGGGTGATATAGGATTGCTGAAAATTATAAAAATAGCTTCATATAAAGATAAAATCATTTCATACGACCCGCAATTATTTGAGGTTATGCAATCTAATGTTGACCCTACATCACTTTCAAAACTTACTAGAGACTACACACAATACACTAGAGAACGTTATTTAAATAATCAGAAAAAATCAACTCATTATATTTGAAAAAAAGATTGAGGCTGAGACATAACTAAAAAAATTTAAGGAACAGAGGAAAAGTGTTCATAAATTTTTGCTATATGGAGCAGAAAGCACCACCGAAGCAGACAACAACGGCGCAGCAAAAAAGTGTTAGATTGACTGCCATCAATCTAACACTTTTTCTCTTTTGCCCCAGCCTCTAGTTATTTATTTTGATGACTTAATAATAAGTACTCAACTTGTGTTTTATGGGCTTGATTAACGTTCTGTGTTGCACTAATTTATACTGCACCAGTGATTTCTTTATAAACTCAAAAACTATTTACCTCAGCTATTAAACTGTCTACAAATTCGTTAATTTGTTCCATTTTTACTTTTAGACATAGTGCAGGACCACTTTCTGATGCTCTATGACTATTCTTCTCCCCTGCATCTAATACAAAAATTAATCTATAATAAGGCTCCCACTCATCCCTTTCATGTTCGGGTACTTGAAGAAAACCATATCCAGGATAATAATAATTACCAAATAGAGGAATGTGATAAATACACAAACCTGGATCGTGAGGCTCTAGCATACTTAGGTGCATAATATCAATTTGTTTTAAATCATCTAATAACCTTAAGAAATCTCTTTTTAAGCAAGCGATTTCTGTATGTACCTCTGGAAAAGCAGGTCCGGACCGGAAATGAATGTAGAATTTTACACTCTCATCATTAACTAATTTTAAATTTATTTCAACTTCACAGCTAGGTTGACCACCATAATCTTTTAATAAAGCCATAAATAATTCCCCTTTACCCTTATTAACATTTGGTTATACTAGATAAAACACAACAATCTACAGTTACTATACCATGGCAGCCGAAATATAAACTTTAAGATTATCCAGGAGCAACTAGGTCACTCATATATAAAAATGATGCGTGCGACTATTTAAATTAATTGGTCTCTTGCGGTCACTCGCTCCATATTCCACTCATTTGGTATAACATAATTCTTTAAAATTACAGCCTTTACAGCGCCATTCATCCGTCGTTTGCTGAAAGTCTTCAATATCCACTGGCTCGTTTGTCAGAATATCTGCTTGAAACTTTTTCATTTCCAGTACACTACGTCGAAATGTATGTAAAATAGTGTCCATATCAAATGATGTAAATGTATATTGTTTTCGCTGCCCCGTTAGTAAATATTCATTGTATACCTCAATTTTCTCTAACATTACCCCGTATTTTTGTTGGACGTAATAGGCATAGAGCGCTAACTGCTGACGATCATCATCGGATTTTCCTCCGGTCTTCCAATCGATAATAATCCATTTATCGGCCATATCATCGTAATAATGAAAGTCCATCACCACAAAAACCTGTGTATCCTCAATTTTCATTGAGCGAAACTGTTCGGGTTCGCCAATCCGTAATGAACCTGTTTGCGCAGTTATTTGCATAAACGTCTCACTTAGAAGAAAGTTTGTAAAAACTGCTTCCAACCTACTTTTATAGTCTGTTATCAATTCAGCATTTAGTTGACCATCATAGTAAATTTCCTGCATCATGTAATACTTATTAGGCTGATGTCGCCACAAGTCTCCATGACGGGTTGAATCAATAAAGGCGGCATTTAGTTGACCACGAGCACGATTAACAAGCTCCGCAACTGACGGCACTGCCCCCGTTTGCAAATAATCAATAATGGTTTGTTCGATGAGCCGGTGAACAATTTGTCCAAATAAAATAGGCATCGCTTGCAACTTTTTTAAGCGATACACATGCTGATGAAAGGGCTCAACTTGATAGCTCAACCAGCCATTATGAGCAAAATAATATTCATATCCATATTTTCTGGCGCAGCTCGTTAACGTTTTATGGCGTGAAAGTGACCAAGAAAAAGCTGGAAATGGTGATATGTCAAACATGGAAACCCTCCTTATAACTGGTGGAAGAAATCATAACAAAGTTGCAAAATCAACACAATTGTGACAACGCGTAACAGAATTTTTACTTGATTCGCTTTTACCTTAGTAGCTAGGATAATGCCTATTTGTGCACCAATAATGGAACCTATCATTAAGACAATTGTTAGCGGCCATTCAATTTTTCCCGTTGCAATATACGTAATAGCTGCCCCAGCACACATGGCAAAAACGCCTACACGAGACAAACCTACTGCTTTTATATAGGAAAGTTTTTCATGGGCATAAGTATATAACGCTAACGTACTACTACCCGGACCAAATAACCCATCATAAAATCCTACCCCAAGCAAAATGGGACCTGTTTTTCGATTCATTTTAAAACTGTCCACTTCACCAAAATCAGCCCCACCGATAAAGGACATGATTAGTGCAAAGCCTAATAAAATAATAGCAATTAGTGTTAACGTCTGACCATTCAGAAAGGAAGCAAAAAGCCCACCTAATGTTCCCCCAATTAAAGATACTAGCAAAACGGAACGCATTTCCGCCCATGACAATTCCTTTCTTCTATAAATCGTATAAAAGCTAGAAAAAGCACTGACCATATTGGAAACTTTATTTGCCCCAATCGCTGAGTGAACCGGCACGCCCATCAGCATCATCGTTGGCAATGTGATTAAACCCCCACCGCCGACTAATGTACCAATTAGATTTCCTGCAATACCGATTACTAAAAATAAAACGTATTCCATCTAATCCTTCTTTCTACATCCAAATGATGTTAATCTTATGTTACAGTATAACAGAATCCTATTTTGAAAGATGAACATATTGAGGTGATTTTCATGCATGCACAACAAAATACACCCATGCCGAGGCTTTGTAAACAACTAACGATTGTTGTAGCAACCATTTTTACTGCTGGCATTACTGCAACGTTAATTCAATATCGTAAGCTCCCCTCATCCATTCCTGTTTTACAAAGCTTTACGACTGACCATGCACAGTTTGGCCCTAAAATCGCCATTTTCTATTTACCCTTTGTAGCGTTAATGCTTTTTTTACTTTTACACTACTTAGAAATAAAGGCTGCTTATCCAGTAGTACGAAAACACAAGCCATTCCTTTCTCATCTGGAGCGACAAAATGGTATGATTACTTTTTGTCTTATTAAAAACAGTATTTTGCTATATTTTACATATTCACTTTTTAATGATTTAACAGTGGCAATGGGACATCATCGTATTTTACAACAATGGCATGCATATGGATTTCTTGCTTTGTTATTCGTTATCTTTATCGCCGGCATTATTCGCGGGCTATTACTTCAACATAAAGCAAAAAGCTAGCTGCACACAAGTATAGGTGCACTAGCTTTCTTTCTATATCCATACGCCACTATTTGCTAGCTGAATGCTGCAATTTTATCATGAAGTAAAAGTCATTGAAATCTATTTTTCAATTAATCTGGAGGTGTTATCAATTAAAAACTGTTCAAAAAAGGATAGCATAGTAATGGCATCTGGCTTATTCTTTATCGTTTTTTTCATTAAGTTAATTAAGGATTTAAATGATTTAAGTGTACTTAATTTAGTAGCCTCTATTCTTTTGGCAACAATATTTGCGGTAATATTTTTTATTCTTAAATATCCATTTAACAGCAAATAATCTCATTTTATACGATAATCAACCATAAAAAAGTCGATTGCATCCTAAAATTTTGGACCAAACGACTTTTACAATTTATATTACATCATTCATTTTCTTTTTATTGTGGGAGAAGATACTTTCAAAATATAAATTCATTAATATCAGCCCTAATGCAAAAGCAATAAGACCTCCACTAATAAATGCAAGTAACAGTTTATAAAATAATCCAAAGTCAGCTGTATATTGATAATAATTTAATATTAGAAAAATGCCTATTGTGCCAATAATCGAAGTAAAACTAGAAATACAATATGCCCATATAAATTGTTTTCTACTGTACAAAATATTCCCACATCCTTTCAATGTGCTTGTATATATTAGAATGAGAAAAATAAAGCAAAAATATGCATTTTATAAACATTTATTTGAAAATAACAAAGGTTTGTTTTTATTCTAGAAATAGAAAGAAGCAGTACTTAACGCTCCCCCAACAAATTTTCCGTTTTTTGTACTGGGTTTCACAAATTACGGAAAATAGATTATACTGGAACTAACTATTAACAATCTTATTCAAAAAGGGGAATCTCCTATGACAGAAAATAATCAGACAGAAGCACCAAAAAAGAAAATGAGTCTGCAAGAAGCAGTAAAACAACAACTAGAAAATAAAAAGAACAAAAATGCTGCGACTAAAGGGAAAATGAATGGCGATACTTCTACAAAAAAAATGAAAAGTCAGCAAACTAAAAAAGCAAGTAATACGCGTAGAAAAATGGGCGTTTAGTGGACATAGCACGCTAGATCAACAATCATTGATAATTCCAGATCCACTATAAAAGAAAAAGCATTCAAGGAACGGCTATGTTCCCAGAATGCTTTTTCTCTTATTAAATCTCTTGGCGTAAAGATTGAACTTCTTCTAGTGATAAGTTTGTTAACTCGATTATCTCTTCATTGCTGTTACCTTTTCTAATCATCTTTCTTGCAATGCCTTCTATACCTTGTTTCATTCCTTTTTTCATGCCTTTTTCTATGCCCTTTTCCATGCCTTCCTGTTCTGCATGATATTTTGCATCTTCGATATTAGCAGCTTCATCTAGCATATATTTGACCCTTGATTGATAAGCAAGAATGGTTTCGGGATCTTGACTAATTTCTTGCCATGCTTGAAACGCTTTACGTATGTTTTCATCTGTCATTGCGATGTCCTCCAATGCATTGTATATATCTTGACGAACTATCTTTTTACTGTCATCTACCATACCTAGCAACAGTAACCACCTGTCTAATTTATTAGAAGGATGTTGTTCCTTTGCCCATGCCTTCAAAAACTTATCCATTTCAATAAAATGAATTTCTAACACATTATCTTGTATACGTTGTAAAGAAATATCGTCATATAAATGATAGGTGCTATGATAATGGGCTGCATTTGGAAAAAAAGTAAAATCACAAATATTAATTGTAATGGTCGGGTTCAATGTATGGTATCCCTTTCCCTTTTGTAACTGTAGGTTGTACAATCTTGACCAATAAAATAAAGTACGTTTAAACATGTCTTTTTTATTGGCTAATTGGATTTCGATATTTATGAACTCTCCATATTGTGTTTTGACAACAATATCTAAACGGCATTGTTTATCCTCTATATATTCGCCACTGACTTCTTGAGTAATAAAAGTCACTTCATTTATAGGTACTCTGCCAGTACGTTGTAAAATAGCATTTAACAATGCGATTGTTAATTGCTTATTTCGTTCACTACCGAAAAGTTGCTTAAAAGCAAAATCGATCTTTAAATCCAATAATTTTAAAAGCGGAACTTGACTAAGTGTATTCAAATTATCATTCACCTCTGTATCGTTTGCTCTCAATGTTCTCGATTACTAGCTTGAACAGTTAAGACAAAGACGTTTTACTGAACTGAACGAATATTTGTATTAATCATAATTCGTAATAATATCGTCGAACAAATTATTATTCCCGCATACGGGTAAAATAACGGTACATGAATAAAACCCATTAAAGTCAAAGCAATGATGACGCCACAAAGCACTAAAATTAAGGAAAGAATGTTTTTCATTATTGATTGCCCCTTTCTGTTTTGCTTGCATTGATTCTGTTACTGCTAGAGTAACTTGCCCATAACCGACATTTCAACCGACAATATTTTTGTCGGTTGTCGTTCTATAGCGGAAGTACATCCTCATCTCTATTGCTAAATTTTGTAACATTCATTTTTTCTAATTTTTTATTATTGAATTCAAGTACCTCATCGCATATCAATTCAATATCTTTTGACATATGGCTCGTTAGAAGAATCGTCACACCTTTGTTCTTCAGTTCAAGTAATAATGTACGAATCTCTCGCACACTCGTTTTATCTAATCCGTTAAATGGCTCGTCAAGGATTAATAAATCAGGATCCTCCATAATAGCCTGAGCAATCCCTAATTTTTGTTTCATACCTAAAGAGTACTTTTTTACAGGTTGTCTACTTTCAGGATTTAGCCCTACCTTTTCAAGTGTAGACTTAATCGTTGCATCATTTATTTTATTTTGTATTGCAGCTAAATAGCGTAAATTATTAAAACCAGAATAGTCATCAAGAAAATGAGGCGTTTCTATCATGATGCCTGTATTTTTAGGAAAGTCTATTTCTTTTCCGAGCGTTTGTCCAAATACTTTTATTTCACCACTATCAGGGGAAAGAAAACCACTCAGTATTTTAAATAAAATAGATTTACCGCAACCATTATGACCGATAAAACCATACGCCTTACCCTTTTCCAATGAAAAAGATACAGCATGAAAAATGCACTGCTTTTTAAAAGTTTTTGAGATATTTTTTACTTCTACAATAAACTGTTGCATCATTTAACCCCTTTCCGAAAAAATTAACATATTTTTTTGGCTAGAAATGGAGAGATAGATCACGCTTCCTCCTATTACCAGTAACTGTGTTATCAAAAAGCGTATGTAAGTTACGTAATCTACTAGTATATTTGCAACAAATGTATGCTGTCCTATTATTATTGGGAAAACTAATTGTAAAAAATAGAGGATAACTACAAAAATAAACCCACTATTTAGTCGGTTAAATTTAATTGATACCGCAAGTTGCACACATGCAACACAAAAAGTACCGATAAATTGTCCAACAAATGCAGGAAGTATTAGCTTTAGAAACATGTTCTCTTGGGGGATTTCTATACCTGAGAACAGTGATTCAGTAATTGGCATTGAATGGTCATACAGCGTAAACGAACTAATCCATAATATGATTTGATAGACAAATAACACCAACCATAGTACAAAAGCGAGGGATACAACATGCGAAATAATAAATAGGTATCGCTTTTCTATTCTTAGCATACTAAAAATAGCTTGCTTCCCCATCATATGCGCTATGTATACATCTACTATCATGGCAATTCCAAAGTAGGGAAGCAATAGAATGAGGATTTGTATAACATGTAGCTTCTCCATTTGTATCATCCCTATACATACTAAATAAACATCTATCGCCGAATAGTTAGTATACCCCTGGTTATATAAAGTATGGAAAATCAAGGTTGCTGTTATCCAGCCTAAGAAAAGGAATACTCGTTTAGAGATAAAACGAATATTGTATCGTATAATCGACAACAAATGGAAAAACAACGTTATAAATTCACCCCCTTAGATAGACGCAACGCAAGAAAAAGAAGTCCAATACTTAAAAGACTTAGCGGAGCCTGTGACCTGAACAGCTGGAACAAAATTGAATTATCTTGCGGGTTCAAATAATAGATATTTACAAAACTTAAATCTAAAATATTCAAAAAAGGGATGTGATGAAAATTTACAATAGCATTAAAAAGCAGGAGAAAAAACATGATGCTCACGCCTAACCTACTGGATTGCCTTTTCGTTATACTTTGCCAATACAAATAAAAACTCCCTAGAAAAATAATTGTCATAAAAAACTTTATCGCAAAAAAGCTACTTATAAGCATCGGTGACAATTCCAAAGGAAAAAACGTATAAGGATCAAGTCCGAATGCGGTTTCGTTGCTCCATGCAAATGTTCCCCCAAGAATTAAAATAGCTTCTATAATAACAACGACAAAAACATAGATAGTTAGAAAGAAGCCATATAAAATCATTGTTTTAATTTGAACTTTTATTATCGTAGCTTTTGTAAGTAACCTCCCCGCACAATAACGTAGGTTTCCTTCATTTGCAAGATCATATAGAAAAATAAGAAACACAGGCATAATGAATAAAAAATAGAGATACCTATTGCCAAAGATAAAAAATAGACCATTCCAATTGTTACTATCAACTGACCAGTCATTCATCAGCAAGACTATGAGGGGAAGAATGAGTAAATAAATTAAAATACATAGAAACTTTCTACTTTTTAAAATTCTTTTACAAGTGATTTTAAAGAAATTAGATACCATTTTTTAACTCCCATTGTCTATTTAAATAAAATGCTACTGTTCCTAAGAAGATTAAAAATAGATGCATCATCACTACATCATTCCCTTGTAAGTCTATACTTGACATGACGTAATAAATTTTAGTTAATGCGAATTTTTCTAGTCCATTAAAATTGGAAATAAAAATATCAAATGTTAAGTAAAGGGCAAAAGAAATAGCATAAACGTAAACAATTTTTGAAAAGAAACTTGTTATCCCCATAGCAAAAATAGCTATCGAAAAACCTAAAGAAAAATGCAAGGCTAAAACAAACAGAATATAAAACAAAGGAGTCGTAGCAAATAAATCTCCTAATAATCCGTCTGGTTGAAATTCAAATGGATAGAGAATTTTATTTTCGAAAAATGCACTCGTCCCTAAGAAAAAAAGAGCATTTGGTATAAATAATGCCAAACCACCAGCAACGCCATTGGCAAATAATTTAGTAAAACGATATTTTATATGCCCCATACGGATAACAGAAAAATAATGAAAATGTCCTCTTTTCTCATCTACAAAAGAGGCAGCGTAAGGATAGATGGCGGCTAATACAAATACTATTTGTGTATAATGGAAACCATTCAGCCAAATATGAAATGTATTCCCCCCTACTTCAAGAAGATGTTTTAGGCTTTCAGGTGTTAAGTCATTTGCATCCCTATCAATAAAAAAGTGTGAACTTAATAGATAACTATAAGCAGAAAAACAGGATAAAATAAACATAATTATAATAACTAAAACCATTCTTTTATTGAAGACAGCACGCCTTAATTCCCTCCTCAGCATAATCATCACCACCTATTTAAAAATAGTAGGCAAAAAGGTTTTCCTCCATGAAAATATGGAGGGAAACCTTTTTGTTAGATTCTAATAGGAATCAGGATTCCAGGCCCCCCTGACATTGTACCGATTATACCAACTTCCATCATCTGTTTGTATGCCCATCCGATATTGATGATTTTGAGCCATTCCTAGATTATTCAATAAACTAGAAGTAGCACTACGAGTTGTCAAAGTTGAGCTTCTGGCATCACCATTGGAATTAACAACTCCAAATTTTGTCCGTACACTCGATTCAATAAAATCCACTCTTAAAAATGGATCTTCGTCTTTTGTATACTTGTACGCTGGAGAAGTATAGACTTTTCCATTGAAAAGACCTGTATTCATATCAAAACTAAATTTAGCATTATATGCACTTACTCCTGTTACCCCCAAAAACATCATTACAGATACTCCTAATACTGATAAAGCTCTCTTCTTATTCATGAAAACTCCTCCTTATTAGCTCAGCGAATATATTTTGATACTGCTGTTATCATATAGTTGTCATCTTGTTAATGAGTGGCTATAAAATTCGTCTTTTATTCTGTCCAGATATAAATTACTATCTTCCCCATCTTCTTGAGGGTAACGCGCCATTAAAACAGGCATTAGCTTATCCCATAATGTGTCCATCACATAAAAATCTCGATCAAAGCTATAATCTAATTTATAAAGAGATATCCCCAGTGCCTTTGCGTAGCGTTCCTTTTCTGGCAATACGATATCCGCAACATTTGTAGCAATATATTGATTGACTTCATCTTGGGAGATACTTACACCATAAATCGCTTTCGCAATTCGTATCGCATCTATATACCTTTCTGTTTCCTCTACAGCGGCTTTTTCCAAGTAAGCATTGTCATGTTTCAAATGACTCATTTCATTATGAACTTTTAATCTAAACTCTGCTTTTCTTTTATCCAACGATTCTTCTACTAAAGCTAAACCACTTTCTTTAGTAGTTTCTTGAAGTTTATGGGCTATATCAGGCATTTCGTCTAATACTTTAGCTACAGCATATTCATGCTCAATCCTCTCCCTACTTACAGCATTTTGTTCTTTACCAAATACAATTTTGCTACTAATGCCGATTGTTAACAGAAGTGCATAGACAGCAATCATAATTCTTTTCTTAGGGCATACAAATTTCTCCTTTCGATAAGCTGTTAAATTAATTTTATCTTGCCCATAACCGACATTTCAACCGACAATATTTTTGTCGGTACCGTCAAAATTTCTGTCGGTCACGATTAAATTTCCTTTTTTAACAATCTTCTAAATACCCTAAGTTCGAGCTTTTTCGCTTCTAGTAAATGCTAATGGCAAATGATGACGTCCAATTAAAAAAACTAAAAAAGTGCCGATGGGACTGACCCCGATATATAAGACAGTAATCAAAAAAGCATTACCCAACCAGTTGTCGGTATTGAACCGGCGACTGGTTGTTTAGTTTCGTTTGAATTCGGTTATTGTTATAATAGTTTATATAGTCTTTGACAGTTTGTTCTACGATGGCCGTCGTAGTACTGTTCAAATTGTCTAAGTAGAATGTTTCAGACTTTAACACAGAATGAAACGATTCGATTGGGGCATTATCAGCGGGCGTACCTTTACGGGACATGCTCATGGTAATGCCTTTTGCTTTTACGGCCTGTTGATAATCATACGATGTGTATACCGCCCCTTGGTCACTGTGCAACGTACACCCTTCGGGCAAATGATGAAGTTGAGCTAATGTATCCAGCACAAAATCAGTATCTTGGCAGTCTCCAATCGAATAGGCAATAATTTCACCATTATATAAATCTTGAATACTTGAAAGATACAACTGTTTTTGACCAAATGGCAAGTAAGTAATATCAGTTACGAGCTTCTGTAACGGTGCGGTGGCTTCAAAATCGCGATTTAATAAATTTGCTGCGATTGCATAAGGTTGTCCTGTTCGTTTCCGTTTTTTCACTTTCACGCGACATTGCCAACCATATTTTTGCATGATACGTTGAACCACTTTATGATTGACGCACATTTCTTGACGTAAGAGTGCTGTAATTTTTCTGTAGCCATAGCGAAATTTATTTGCTCGACAGAGTTCACCGATACGTCTCTCTATTGCTTGACGAGACCTTGCATCGGTTGATGCCTGTTTCCAACGATAGTAGGTAGATCGTGCAATCCCAAAGTGTTTACAAATGTCCTTTACAGACATCATGCTTCTTAGTGACGCAACTAACTGTACTGCTACTTCTCCAACCACTTCCTCTCCAACTCTGCGTACTTTTTTAGCACCTCAATTTGTTGCTTTAAATAACGGTTTTCCAATGCTAATTTCGTTTGTTCATTGTCCGGTTCAGGACCCTTATTAAAGATATATTGTTTGCCTACAGGTTGTTTCAAACGATTGACTTCACCATTTCTATACCAACGCACCCATGTTTCGACCTGTGTTTTATGGCGTATATTTAATTCCAATAGAATCTGTTTGACAGGTACACCCGCTAATCGCATCTTAATCGCTTTCATTTTTACTTCATAGGGATAACTCACTCTTGTTCCCATAGAAAAAACACCTCCAAATTGAAATTTAAGTATCTATACCCGAATTTCAATCGAAGATGCTTTTTTTATTTGTCTATACCTATTGGGGTCAGTTCCGATTTCCCTCGACACTTTTTATCATCAATTATCTTTCATTTCATTAAGCAATTGTTTCTCTTTTGCAATCTCAACCGCTTCTAGCCGTGTAGACACACCTAATAGGCTAAAAAGCTGTGTTAAATGGCGTTCTACCGTACGTACAGAAACATTGCATATTGCTGCAATTTTCTTATTTGGGTAGCCGTTCATTAACATCTGCAGCAATTTTAGTTCTCGATGCGTTAACTTTAAATTAGCATATCGATCATTTATTTTCTCATTTACATAATCTAAAAAATCGGTTGGAATCACAATCTTCTCTTGAAAGCTTAAACGAATTGTTGAGATGATTTGATCAATCGGAGCGGTTTTTACAAGAATGCCCTCCACTTTTTTCTCCACTAATAGGGGATAATAGGAACAAACACCATCAGTCGTATATAAAATAATAATTGCTTGTTCCTGCTGTGCTTTAATTTCTGTCGTAAGTTCTAGATTGTTATTGGTGGCAATACAAGCATCAATTAAATATACATGGAATTCTTCCTCTTGCATTCTATCAAGAACCTTATGAGGATTCTTCTCAATTTCAAAATTAAGATCTTCTATCTCCAGTGACAACGTTTTTAACCCTTTTAAAACAATTGGATGATCATCCACAACTAAAACTGAAATCAATCGTATCCCTTCCTTCGAAAAGTTTTCATTTAAAGTTGCGACACATTTACAGTATCAACCACATTTTTTATGTACTATTTCTATTATTATTTACTTACCAATCTTATTTAAATAGTATCTAGCATTAGCAAAAAAGATCGTTCCAAAAAAGAACAACATACAAATAATCCAACTAGCATGGCTGAATAACGACCACCTAACATAAATTCACTAATCAAATTTACAAAAATAATAAGCATCATCATTACATATAAAGCGATTAAATATTTCATTTTATCCACCTCTAACTAAATTCATCGTAAGTCTAGAGCAATTGAAATAAATACTACCCTCTACATAACTTCCCTACAAATTTTTTTAAACCTATAACATGTGAGCTTAGAAAACACGAAACGAATAAAAAAACAGTCAATTAAAGGGCTTTTACCTTCTCAATCGACTGTTTTCTTGTTTTCACACGCCACTTACAATGTTAAGACATGGGATAAATTACGTTTCCAGCCTATTGATTGAATTGAAATTGTGAATACAAAACATACCTATGTACTTGCCTCAACCTCTTTATAAGAATTAAACCTACTGTAACTTCTTGCGCATCCTTCTTGAGTATATAAAGCCTGCCCCAATAAAGAAAACGAGCATCATTCCTTTTATAATTGGAAACATAAATAGCTTACTTACAATAAAAATAACAAGGATATAATAGACGACCATGGCTATTAAAAATAATGTGAGTTTATTCAATCCATTACCTACTTTCTTTTAATGCCACTTCTATTGCTGCGAGTGCTTTGGGGCCTATTCCATGTAGATTTTTTAATGTCGCTAAGTCGACCTCTTTTAATTGTTGCAATTGTGTATAGCCAGCAGCATTTAATGCTCGAATAGCTGGCTTAGCGACGCCTTTGGGCCATTCCGTCATAGAAGTACCACCCTTTCTTTTTCCGATGAGTCAGCTGTATTTAAGTATGACTACCATAGCCATATCTTAATCAAGAGTTTAAACATTGACAGTCTTTCTTAAGACTTATTATGCAAGTGGTCCTAATGAAATGCAATGATGTACTTAGTTTAGTATTGCTTTATTTCCTGTTCTACTAACTGTAATAACATGAATTGTTCAAGCGCCATCAAAATATTTTTCCCCTTTCGTATCCATTTTCCACCTGCTTGTCCGAGGTGATTCAGACAGATCCCCTGTTTTGCATAAAGATATCGCGTTTGAAATTTCTTTTTGTGCTTTTGAATATTTTTTATCTTGTATTAATAGCAAAGTAATATTCATCGAAATATTAATTTTCAAACGTGAAACATGACGAAAGTTTTTATACAAAGCAATATGCCGTAAAGCAAATTGTTTGATTTGAAGAACTGTTGGTAAAGGGAATAAAAATAAAATGGCATTTAACATATATAAATCCGCTACAAAAAGTTGGTTATATTTAGATAAGTCTTGCCAAACTGGTTCAACAATAGCCCTCGCTTGCTCCAAATCACCTGCTTTAGCTAGAATGATTAATCCATCTAAAATAGTAGAAATATGAATAATCTGTTGATCTTCCCTAGCTTCTTTTAAATAAAGTCTACATTTTTCCTTCAGTCTATAAAGTACTATTTCATTGTTATAGGGTAAACGAAAAAATTGGATGATTATATCATCCCGTTTACTATATTGATAGCCATTTTGAATATAAAAAAATTCCTCAAATGTTATACCTAGTTGATTTACTATCCCATGCATCGAGGCAAAGGTGATGTCCGTATTGTTATTCTCAAACTTTGAATACGCACCCTGTGTTAAAAAATGAGCTGCCACATGTTTTTGCGTATACCCTTTGCTAATCCTTATTTGTTTTGTAATCTCACCATAACCTTTCACGTTACCATTCACTCCTTACAAAATATTCTTTTATGAATATTTTTCTAAAATGATTGAAATGTATGCAATGATGTAGTTAACAAGGGGGTATTTAAATTGATCAATGAGGTCAAGATGGAAATAACAACTTCAACACTTTGGTTAATCGGTACTGGGAGAGGAAGCTAATTTGAAGAAAATCAAACTATTCTTAAAACCACTCTCCCCTGTTTCAAAATCGAGTAACGTACCAAATCTACCTTTATTGTACAATTAGCGTTTTTTTGTTGTCCATTAATAAAAGCCTTGCAAACCTCTTGAAAGAAAGGGGCTTGCAAAGCGTATTAATGGAAGTCAGAGCTTTCGCTCCATCAATTCGAATATTCGATTTTTTTCTTTTGTTCACGACCTAATACTTTTATTGAGACTAATGCAGTAACGACAGTTAGCAAGCCTAATATCCCCATAACAAGGTTTGGATTAATAGAATCTAATAACACACCCGTAAAAACTTGTCCGACTGGAATGGATATTAATAAGGCAGCACTTAAAAATCCAAAAAATCTTCCTTGCTTTTCAACGGGAATTTTTCTTCTATACATTATGCCAAAATAAGTATTCCCCATACCAAACGCTATACCCGATAAAAAGTAGAAAATCGTTAGTACGCGTGGTGCATTCGCTAGACTCATCAATATATTAAAAAACCCCATGACCGCACAACATATAAAACCGTAAATAAATATGCTGGATTGTACTTTCCATTTCATTGACATAAAAGCCCCAATGATTACCCCAACAGGTGAGCCAACAAAAATAAGGCTCCACCATAATGAGCTTACTTCCATATTAATAACGATTACTCGTAGTGTTAACATAATTGCTGCACCTAAAATATTGATAATAGCCGCGCTAAAAAGAAAGGTTTTTAATATCTTATCTTGGAAAAGAATAGACACGCCTTCCTTTAAGTCTACTAGAAAAGATTGTTTCGCTTTAGCTTTATGCTGTTCTGTAATATTTGAAGTTAACAATATAAGAAGAGAAAGAACGAAGCACAACCCATTAATAAGAAAGAAGTTTCCTGGACTAAACACGCTAAATAACAGACCACCTAACGTTGGCGCTAAAACGCTCTCTAGCTGATTCGATGTTTGTCTAATAGCTACAGCCTCCTGTAGCTCATCATCATTGACAATAATTGTGAGCGCAACATTGGCTGCTGGGGAATGTAACGTACTACCAAATGAATAAACAATAAAAATAAGGAGTATATATAAAAAATCAAAATAGCCCAAAATTGTAATAACGGCAAGTAAAATCAATAACAAACAGCGTATACTGTTTGCGACAAGCATTAAATTTTTTTTATATAATCTATCGACAAAAGTCCCCATAAACGGAGAAAGAATCACGATAGCAATTGTACTGCAAGCACTTAAAATGGAAACGAAGATGGATGATCTTGTTACTTCTAAAATCCATAGAGGTAAAATAAAGAGGATAATTTTATCTGCCAGACCTGATAGAAATTGTGCATAAAAAATTTGTGTGAATTGTTTATTAATAAAATAGACTTTCGGAATGAATTTCATACTTACTCACTCCTCGATTTTCTCTACTTCATTTATATTTCAAAAAACTTCTACTACATTATGCCTAACCTCCCTTCCCCCATCATCCTGTACTAAATCTATCATGTTAAGTTTCTTTATTTATACAAATATACAAAAATTTTAACCCATATAATCAAAATATTCCTAAAAGAATACTAGAAAATAATATTCCATCTCTTCTTTCCTCCCACTATAAAATCGTAGGAACTTATCTTTAAATATTCTTTTGCGAATATTTTGAAATATCTAATCAATCATCACTTATTATAAAAATATCAAAATGAGGATATTAGTTGAGTCATCAATATCCAAATCTATCTAGAAGTCAGTTCTTAAGATTATTTGGAGATAAGAAAGGGTGATTGAAATATTAAAAAACGCATTTTAGTTGTGCTTGTTATGTTGTTACTAGCGTTCCTTATAGGTTATTCCATTCAAAAGTTTGCTCGATATGAAGACAGTGCAATTTGGGGGTATCATGCGATTCATTCAACTTCTGGAAAGAGCGAAAAACCAACTAATAAAAAGATTAAAGTAGCGATATTGGATAGTGGTATTTCCCATCATGCTGCTTTAAAAAATAAGATCGTTGCGTCGTATAACGCTATCGAAACGGACCAAGAACCAATTGATGAGTTAAACCATGGGACAGCCATTGCCGGGATTATCGGTTCATCTCATAATAAAATGGGCTTTTCTGGAATCGCAAAGGATAATGTAGAGATTTATAATGTCAAAGTTTTAAATACCAAAGGTAAAAGTGACTTTCAAACAGTTATCAACGGTATCGAATGGAGTATCAAAAATGATGTAGATATTATCAATATCAGCTTTGGATTTGAAACAAATAATCTGGAATTTGAAAAGGTTATAAAGAAAGCTTTAGCCGAAGGAATTATTATTGTAGCAGCTTCTGGTAACACACTAGGATTAAGGGTTGATTACCCAGCGAAATACGAAGGTGTCATTTCAGTTTCTGCATTAAAACCTGATTTCACAAGCTATAGCTACTCTGGAAAAGGCAAAATCGATTACGCCGCACCAGGTAAAAATATCTTATCTACTGACAAAAATGGTGGCTACAGCATATTTAATGGAACATCTTTTGCGGCAGCTTTCGTTACTGGCTCTATTGCTTATTTACTTGGAAACACTAATGAAAAGATTAATAGTACTAATTTAAATAGCTTTCTAGCACCTTACGTGAAAGATTTAGGACTACCTGGATTTGATGAAGAATACGGACATGGTTTTATACAACTTAATTAGGAAAAGGAGTAATGAATGATGAAAAAATTCTTAATTAAATTAATTGTAATAACAATGCTAATTTCTCTTGTACCAAGTGTTGATCCACTCAAATCTTACGCAAATGATGAAGCGAACACGATCGAATATAATACGATTGAAGTCGAAAATGAAATACTACAAGAGCTCGGAATCGATGATACTGAACAATTTGATTTAAATGTCGAACAAGATAATGATTTGGTCACAGTATATACTGACATAAATACAACAGATGTTCATGTATCCACTGTAATATATTATGATACAATTACCGAATCCATTTTATTGCATGGTACAGTGGAAGAAGATGGAGAAAAAATCTCCCATGAATATGAAGTAATCGTTCATACAAATGAAGGACAGGAGTTCTCAGCAACTTTTGTCGATCAAACTGATGGCGAAATTTATGATATCGATACACTAGAAGCCCAATCTTCTGCTTTACCAGTAGTCATTATAGCCGCCGTAGCAAGATACGGTATTTCATATGCTATAAAAAAATACGGTAGAAAAGCTACAACGAATGCGATTCGCAGTAGAAATTTTGATAAAGTATTGTCTTCTGTATCAAGATTAGATGCTAATTCACGCAAGCACATCCTAGATCCAAAACATGATTGGCATAAAGTAACGAAGAATAATTGGGATGATGTAGCAAAGGTCATGTCCCACGTCATGCGTTACGGCAAAGAGGATCCTTATAAGAGCGCAAGAAAGAAAACGTTAATGATGAATGGTCATACTATAACAGTAACTTTTGTAAGAGAAAATGGTAAAATAAAAATAAGTAATGGGTGGGTGAATAAATGATGTTAAAAAATTTGGAAAAATTAATTTTGTCTGTCAATTTTAACGAAGCTGAAAAATTATATCAAAAAAGCGATTTCGAACAATTTCATAGTGAATTAATCTCCATTGCTTATGACAACCGCAATATGATTTACTATACTTTTTTGCATTATCTTATAATGAAGAAAGAAACCGCGGAGTTACATACTCTTGCCTTTTCATTATTTGTAAACTCTTTAACACCTATTGAAGGTGCCTATCATTGTGCTCTCTATCACGCACAAAGAGCTGTAGAACTGACAAATGAACAAGATGCAGGTGACTTAGAGAATTTATTATTCCTTAATATCGTTCCTGATAAATTAGTGAGTGATCAAGAAGCGATTGACATTTGCCATAAAATTTTAGCGTTAGACCCCTCTAATAAAATTGCGAAAAGTTCCCTTAAAGAATTACAACGTAAAACTAAGTAAAATATCGATTACATTTGTAAATAGATTTACAAGCATGAGGTTAAAACGAATCCTCGTTTTAACCTCATGCTATTTAAAAAGTTCAAGCACACTTCTTATAATGATGTTATATAAGTTTGAAACACCTATTGAAGGCGCCTATCATTGTGCCCTCTTTCACGCACAAAGAGCAGTTGAATTAACAAATGAACAAGATACATTTAGCTTAGAACATTTATTATTGCTTAATATTGGTGGTATTTCAAACATGCTTCACCCTACTATAAAGCAATTTTCCCACCATGATAACAATAGTACGTGTCAGCTTGAAGGTTTTGAATTTTACGCAAAGAGTGTTTTGCGTTGTCCATGTTTAAACAAAAGTGTGGATTTGCAATAACTAATTGTTGATTTTCATTAGCAGCAGCATCCCCTGTAATAACACTATTTAACTTTGGAAAATATAATGAAATATGCCCGGATGTATGCCCAGGTGTTGCAACTACTCGACATTCGTTATATAGAATCATGTTACCATCATGGACCTTTTGATCGATTGCAATAGGTTTTAATTCCTTTAGTTGCTTGATAAACCATTTGCCAAATGCTATTTCTTCAGGTGGCATATTTTCCAGTAATTCCTCCGCCTGTACTAAGCTCTCAGACTTCATTTCGCCACTAAGATATGATGATTCTATTTCACTAGCAATAATGTTTATCCAAGGATATTTTTCTTTGAAATCATGTAAAGAGCCGATATGATCATCATCATAATGCGTAATAATAATATTCTTTAAATATTTCATTTCATAGCCACGTTTAATAATTTCATTTTCAATCAATGGTAAAAAATTTATATACCCTGTATCGACCAATGTTAGTTCATTGTTCCATACAATTAAGCTAGGATATATCGTGTTCCTTTGTCCGTTAAATTCAAATTCAATCGGTAATTCTAAAATCTCCATTATCTTTTTCCCCCATACTGTCCGCTTCTATAAGAATCAATAGATTAATTTATACATTTATTATACATGACAATATGGAATTTTTTTCAGCTTCCGAATATGCTGTCAATGCATTTGGATTTTTGCAAAGACAACATAAAGAAATGTACATTATTTTTTATTACCTTTCACTAGATATGGTACCAATTGTCATCGTCTCCTTGACTTCATAAAAAAAGAGAGCCCTTATAGCCCTCTTTTAGTTTCTTTTAAAAATTTTCACTTGTTCGTGTTTATGAACATAATCTTCTGGTAAAGGAAGTCTTCCATTTTCATCCATTTTATACTCTTTTCCTTGAATTAAAAAAACTGTATTTTCGTCGTGACCATATTTGCGCCAATCTTTTTCACGCATACCCTTGCTTTCCAAATCAACATCGTGCAAAATACCGCTCGGACTAATTCGATATCGTTTAGATCCATTATTTATGGTAAAGGGTTCTTCTGTTGTAATGCCAAAACTTTCAAAGCCCTGTAAAATCTCACTGTTATCTCTCGCTGTGTGTAACCATGAAGAACTACCTGTATGAATAAATGTTTGGATGTCCTGTAACAATTGCCGTTTTCGCTCTAAATGAACACGTTTGTGATCGGATATTTGATTATCATAATGTAATAACTTTACATATCTAGATGATCCATCATCAATAAACTGATAATTAATAATCCCATAATCAGTTGGAATGCCATAAACTTGATTGTTTTTGATAGTCAAATTAAAATTTTGATCGACATGTAGAACTTTTGCTTGGTATTGATTGTAAAAATTACTTTCTCTTGATGGAGATTCTATTATATTTGATTTTAATTTAGTCTGCTTTTTTTGAATATGTAACTCCATTTTTTTCAAAGCTGAAGCTACACTTCCTAAACTTTGAAATCCCTTTAAAACCTTATTCTTATCTCTTACACTATTTAGATAAGCAGGATTACCGGTATGAATATAATTTTGTATGCTCGCTAACATTTGGCTTTTTCCCTCTAAGGAGAAGCGTTTATAATTATTTGGATTACCTACAACTGGATGTTTCTTGATGGTCAAACGATTATCCCGCTTATGGTGATGTACTTCCCGTAATTGGGAGCCTAATTGATTTGAGTTTAAAGGAGCCTGTTGTTCTTTACGAGAAAACACCATTTTTGGATAAGATGGAGAGTTAAAAGTTTGTCTTTGAGAAATTGAACGTAGTGAATGCGACATAGCCAAGTCCTCCTATTATTTCATTTCCCGTTTATAGCTTATTAAAACAAAGGGTTGTAAAGTATAGGTTCCTGGTAAATCGAAAGAGGCAGAGTATTTAAATGCATAAGGTTGCTTTACTTTTATTTGAGCATGTTTCGGAACAGCATCTAATTGTTTTGGATTATATAAAGGGAACGTAGCATCAATCCAAGAAAAACTAGATGTTGGACGAAGGCTTCTCTTGATTGAATACAAACTAACTAAATAGCGATTTGTCTCCTTACCGCCTATTGTAAAATCTGTTAAAATTGCATCGTCAGGAATACTGCTAATGTTCGTTAAATCAAAATATTGAATATCACTCGTTGTTTTTCTTGAAGATATAGAAGAAGTACGTAAATCTACTCGATAACTTGGATTAGCATATAGATAGACTGGCTCCCCTACAATTGTTCGTAAACTATAAGGATAATTATTTCGTCCATCTTCCGAGGGTTTAATATGAATATGATAATTACCAACAATACTTGTATCAAATTCAACTTGTCTATTACCCTCGTCCCCTAATCCAGTTTTCAGAACGATTGTATCCCCTTTTGGATTTGTAATCTCTACATCGAATGTTTTTCTAGTTACCAATGTTAATTTCTCACTTCTGTTCATACCAAGGGCAACTTTATAAATTTTGCTATCCCCCTCTCCCATGATTGATGTTAAATCGCTTTTTTCAGGAATAGAAAAGTCGGTTCTATCATTTCGCTGAAGTTCTATGGTCTCTTCAGAAAGATCATTTGCGTTAGTGACCAAGGGCATAAATACAAACAAAGAGAAAATAAACAACAGAGAGAAAAATTTCTTCATTTCTAATCATCCCATCCTTCTATTCTTTTTTATTGAAAATAACTATACAATATTTTTGGTTAAATCATTTAAAATATTCCTAATTGAATATTTAAAAAATGTAAACCATATAATAGCGTCTTATTTTTCTAGCATGTTCTTTAAATATTTTTCATTTTTCATCCATTCTTACAATATAAGTTGGATTAAGTTCTATTGATCCGTTCTTTTCTTGTAATACATTGCCATGCTCATCATATTTTATAAAGCTCTCTAATCTACCTAAAACTCTATATTCAACTAATTTTAAAACACCATTTTCATAGAACTCTTTTTGTATGCCTTCTACAGTGTTTGTGTCGATATTTTTAATTTCTTTGACTTGTCCATTCGGATAATAATAAACCATTTCCCCATTCTTAACACCATTTTTTACTATATAATGGTTTGCTAAATTACCATCTTCATAACATTCATAGATTATGCCTGTAAATAGGTGTTCATTATTATTTTGATCATATTCCACTATAAATGAATCATAATCATCTCCCCCATACCCAAAATTCTTACCATTTTTCATAATGTATTCTTTGTTTAATAATTTATCTTTCAACTGTAGATACCCCCGATATTACTCAAATCCATCTAATAAATACTTACAGTGTGGACAACATTTAAACATAACCACACCTGGTTTCATTCTTAGCATTTCATTTACAGTGAGTTTGCCACAAATTAGCCCCTCACAATTTATATTTAGGAGTTTAATAATACTAAGTTTTTTATATTATTACGTTAAAATGTGTGCTTATTTATTTTCTTAACTAATAATTTTCATTTGTTAATCATTACATTAAAAATAATTAACATTCATGCCATTCATTATCATTATATTTTTCTATTAAACCCATAGTTTCAGGTTCATTTTCGGTACAAAAATTTAGTATTTCACCAATCAATAAATCTACTTCTTCTTGTTTTACTTCAAAACCTCTATGTCCATTCCAGTCACAATTGACTCTCATATCATCAAAATAATTATATTCTTCCATTTCATATAAAAACTCTCTTATTATCATTGGAAAAGCTATATTATAACCTTTAAAACTAACCCAAACAACAGTATTTCCACTATCTAATTTACTTACTTTAAATACATAATCCCCAAATCTATACCATACTGTATTTTTATACCTTTTTTCTTCTTGCATAAATTATTCCCTTCAAAAGATACCCAAGTAGCCTAAAAGAACATTCACTCAGATTTATTTTCCTTAGATAATGTTGCCATTCATTTTTTAGAGGATTCACAATCTAATCCTCTAAAATTTGTTCATACAAATTGCCTTACAGACTCTAATGATTTCTCCAATATTGCTAATTGAAAAATAAAGTTTATTTTCTACAGTATTTGCGGCAATGAGTCTTAAATTAATCCCTTTATCATGAACATACTGCTTTTTGGCTTTTCATACATGTAACTTTTGTGACTATATCAATTAACTTTTTGATAAGGTACTTCAACACCTTCATCAATAAATAATTGATTCTCGATATTTACATAACTCATCGTATTACGTATCCAATAATACGACTCATCTATTTTATAAAGCGGTACAGGCAACTGATGTTCAAATGAAATCATAAATTGTCTTTCTTTTATAATCGTAAATCTTGTGCCATGTTCATCTCCTAATTCATATCGACCCGTAATATCATCATTTTTAGAGAGCGATAATATGTCGATATGTTTTGGTGCTTCAACAGAAGATTGTATTCCCTTTAAGTAATTCATAATTTCTTGTTCATATTGAGGAAACACTTCTTGATTCGTTGCTAAAACGATCAATTCCGATGTGGATATGTTAATAAAAGCTTGTGCTGAACAACCAAGCCATCCTCCTGTATGACCAACCCAACCATCTTGAACAATAAAACCATAGCCATAATTATCAGCTAATTCTGTTGGGGTTAACATCAATTGGACATGCTCTTTGCTAATGAACTGACCTTGCAAAAATGCCTTTAAAAACTTAGCCACCTCTGCCACTGTTCCATAAATACCACCGTCACCATATGCATCATTATATTTTTCAATTTCATGAAAATACGGGTCATCCGAAACGTTTCTATATCGTTGCTCCTCATAATCATACGTTTGACCATGCGCTTCCCATTGTTTGGCAGGTTGAGTTGTTGTATAGGTAAGATTTAATGGTTCTGCAATATATTGTCGTAAATATGTTTCATATGATAAATTGCTAACTTTCTCAATTATTTTCGCAAGCAAAACATAATTCGTATTACTGTAAGACCAGTACTCCTTTGGCGCAAATTGTGGTAGCCCTACTTCAATAAATGTTTCAACACTTATTGTTGTATCTTCTGCTATGTACTCTGGTATACCGGATGTATGTGTTAGTAATTGTGCTACTGTTACTTCGGTAAAATAAGGTGCATAAAACCAATTTGAAATTTTATCTTCTAACTGTAACCGTCCTTTTTCTATTAGCTGGAACGTCATTACGGCAGTAAACATTTTACTTAATGATGCTAAATTAAATTGTGTATTTTGGTTAATATTATGCTTCTTTTCGAGTTCTTGATATCCATCATAATAGTGCTTGATTTGTCCGTTTTTTTCATAATACACTGCACCTTTAAAAGCGATATTTTTAAGTATAATCTTCATTTGTTAACCCCCTAAATAAATTAGCTATCTAACATATTGGGTATGAAGAAGCTTTATAATAACTCCTTCATCGAAATCTCCTTTAATTTTTCAACAATCCGTTCTAATTCATCTAACTCATCTGATGAAAGTTTGCAATAAATTTTATCAGCAATTTGTCGTTCTACATAATCTTGCTTCGAAAAATACTCTAAGCCATTTTCAGCTAACGTTATAAATACTTCACGCCGATTTTGTAAATTAATTTCTCGCTTGATATAATTATTCTTTTCCAACTTCGCTATTAATTGGCTAACTGCGCTAGAGCTAATATTCATTTCAATCGCAATTTCACCGACCGTAATACGTTTAGATAAGTATACAATATCTAGTACAACCGCTTGTTGCGTTGTAATACCGCTATTTAAATATTGCTTATAATGTTTATAGATCAAACGGTTTATCGTATATTCTGCTTCATTAATGCGCTTAACCTGTTCGTATAAAGACAAAAAACCACCCACTAATATGTTAGATGGCTAATATATTAGCAAGTATTTTGTCAAACGTCAATTTTATATAGAAATGTCTTACCGTTAGGGCATACAGGAGGTAAAAGGCTGATTTAGTGATAAATATCTTGTCACAATTATGTAGTACGTGTTGCAAAACGAAGGCCATAATCCAGGAATAACATGATTAATCAATCCTTTAATCTTTGCTCTTTTGATAAATGCTGTATATAAAAACTTTTCTTTCTTAGAGTTTATGAACGCCTTATCCATTCTAATCCTTTAAATTCTCAAAGATTACGGCCCAACCGTCCATTGGGCTGCCATATCCCCATAGAGGCCCCGTCATTTTATCCAATTGGTGAATCTTTTCCTGATATTGTTTCACCATCGCTTGATGCTCATCTTGTGTGTACGTATTCAAACGTTTTTCACTTACTTTATGTCGCATATTGTGCAGGAAGTTAATCATGTCACAATAAAGTGAATTATCCTCAAATGTTATGAAATCTGGAAAAATTGCATAAACTTCGTCAAAAGCATGCTGCAAATGAAGCAAGCCAAATTTCGCCAAAACCTCTGAAATATGCGGTACCAGTTCAGACTGATACGCAAAGATATAGTCCCAACCATCCGACTGCCAGTTGCCAATCGTATTGATGGCAATGTGAAGTTGAAATAACTCTGGCGAAACCTTTTCTTTAATCGTGTCCAGTCCGCCAATTTCCCATATTTTATCAGATAGCTCCGCTAAAGCCATTTCATCTGCTGGGATTTCCCCATCCCATATCTCTTTCAAGCCAATACTCATCGTAACACCACTCCTGAAATTATAATTTTACTCGTTCGCACTGTGCTATTTTCATAGCCCTCCATAAATTCTTATCTTTGCTTTTTCAATCACTGTTTACATGTTCAGTTCTGCTATAATTTCCTTACAGTGTTTTGCAATTTCTCTCATATCATCTTCAGAACAAAACTCAGTCAAATCATAATGTAAAGGGTGATGAACAAAATCCTCTACTATTCCCCTTAACAGTGCAAGCTCTTCTTTTTCTACTTTTAAAGAAATAACAGCATTTTTGTCCAAGCTACCTCCATCCAAATCCACAAGACGAACCTTTTCGTTTTTTTGACATTCAACTATAATAGCCGTAACATCCATTATAAAATTGATTGCACAACCTATATCCTGACGATGACCGTTATCGTCACTAAAGTAAATGTCCTTCGTTTGACGAAAGTCTTTTATTTCCCGAGCATTAGTCAGTTGGAAGTCTTGCAACAAATTTTTAACGTCTATCTCTACGGGGATTTCTATCTCAAATTCTCTGTTAACCAAATAATCAATTAAAGTGCAAGTATCATCTGTTCCGCCAATATATTCTCCCCACCATCGTTCAATGTACATCCTCGCTTCCATTCTGATTCCCTCCAAAGCCTTGTTATTCAAAGTAGTTCTTCAAATGACCTTTTTCTTCTCTTACAAATTTAATACTCCCCTAGCTTGTCCGTATATATTAAACAATGGACTTTATTCATATCAGAAATCATCTTCTACTTCGTCATCCAAACATTCCTCAAGATTATTGATGAATTCCATAAAACTATTTGCTAAAAATTTAATACATCTGTTCGTCACTTCTCCTAAATCTAAATAAACTAATACAATTTCCTTTGAATCAAGGTTTATACAAAAAACATTCCCTCCTGCGTCATTTGCAAATGGTAGATACTTTTCAGGAATAATCTTTTTGGACTTAAAATCCAAAAATCCCTTTTCCAATGTGTACCCTAAATTGTTATTAAATTTTAAAGGAAGAAATACATGGACCCTAGTTTCCAGACCTGAATTTTCTTCAAAATAGCATGGGTTATTAGGTACACCACCATTATATTGAAGGTAATGTTCCTTCAATTCTAAAGGTAATTGAAGGTTTAATAGGATTTCAACTTCTTCTAAATCTTTTTGTGTTAACTGAGATGAGCAACAATAAAACATTTATACTCCCCCTATGCTCTATAGTATTTTTATGTCCTTCGATTTTCTGGGTCAACGACAAAATTATACTCATCGATACTCTTTGTAAAATCAAAGTGAGGTAGTATTTGAGTAGTCCTAAAATAGAAAATATAGCCAAACTCAGTATTTGATTTCAAATTATTTCCACAGTAACCCGTTATTTTAACTGAATAATTGTTTTTTGACAACTGAACACTGTCACAATTGTCATAGCTTTCATCTTTTAAATTTTCATAGTTATAGTTTAAGTAATAATCTTTATCCCAATTCATTATCGCAGAGATATCTGATATAATGATATTTCCGCTTGTGACATGTAGCGGAAAAGGTATTGAAGTAAAAATTAAATTTTCTTTAAGTATCGCAATATTTTCCTTTTCAGGGTTAATTATTATTCGATAATAATCATCAAGTTCAGGAATTTCGTATATTGGAATAATGCAACCTTTTGATATAACCTCTCGGCCTATTTTTTCATTTTCACTAAAAAATTTTAGCAATTCGTTTTCAATAATATTATTTTTCTCCAAATAGTTTGTTAATGTTAGTGGATCAAATATTATGTATCCTATTACAAATACGTTGCGGAAAGGTTGTTCTTAGAAATCCGCTACTCGATTTCCATCTTTAATCTCCTAGACAGAAATTATTCCTTTCTTTTTCAGAAACATAAACCAATCATCATTTTCAGAATTCGGGATAATGTTACAATAATCAGATCCCAAAACAGAATTTTTAAAAAAAAAATTAAATTCTCCAAAACATTTCATAGAATCTTCATCTACGATATATGTAAAAACATTTCCATTAAATCTGTTCATTATTAATGGTTCATAAAGAATATGGCCAATGGATAACCACGATTCTTTGTCATCCTGTATATTTGAGAGAACAAATTGATTTTTTCCTAATTCACTGTAACTCCACAAATCAATATCGCCACACCGTGCTCCATTAGTTAAACGTAATAAATTGTAATAAACCCCTAATTTTAAGGTATTTGTTTCATTCATTTCTCCGATACCATCATTTAATTTTCCAAAAACAATACTTGAAGGATCTTCTTCTAAACCTTCTTTTAAGCAATCTATAATTTTTTCTATTTCTTCATACATTAAAATCAACCTCACTTCACTTTTTGGGACGCGCATTACTTTTTTGAATCCAATTTTTTGATTTATGGACTTATTTGATCAGCATATATACCCCAATAGTTTTTGCTTTTTTAAAACCTTAAGGATGTTGTATCTGGACAGCATATTAAGTTGTAATTACTAAACTTCAGTACACAAAAATTTCCATTATTTCTTTTAACCATATTATTTTCCCTTCTATTATTCAACATAATTTTTAAAAAATAATACTTAAGTAACCTGCTGGCTGCCCTCTTTCATGATTATTGTATAAATTCCCTTTTGTCTCTCATGTAAAAGTTTTAACACATGCAGGTTAAAAAACACATGTAATGAAATCACTACATGTGTAAAAGATTTATTATAATATTTCCCATAATAAATTTACATTCTTTCAGTACTGTTGCTAATTTATTTATCAAGATCCACTGACCAATCAATCTCTTCATTAAACCAATTACCCAATTTTGATGAACCATTATTCATTTTCAAAGGGATTTCTCCAGCCCATACTTTAATGTCACTTATGAACCTCTCTTTTTCAAGCCCTTCAAAGGTGTATTTTTCTAACGCAGTGTTTAAAAATTCTATAAATAGTTTCTCTAAATTATACCTTTGCTCTACTTTATACATTTTTTCATATTCTTCTACCGTAACTGCAATATCAATAGTCAAATAGTTATCTTTTTTAGTATATCTAATAAATGACTTTCTTCCATATGATTCAGGTAAGCATCTAAAGACTATCCCAATCGAAACATCGACATTGCTATATTTTGAATTAATATTAGTTTCCAATGCGTTTCTTAATTCACTAGCTAATTCACCAACTCTTGCACCAGCGGTATCTGTAACTATTGAAAAAACCATATAATAAACCTCTACTTTAAATTTAGTGTTTGTAATAAATTTAACGGTTATATTTTTATGTTTATATGCATAACTTTTATTTGACGAAACAAATTGAAGTTCTGCTATCAATGTTAAATTATTAGACTGACCGCATATTTCCCGCACCATTTCAACTTACCAATCATAAAAATCCTTTAAATCAAAAAAGAGAGTAAAGATTTTTACTACTTATTAGGAAAATCATCGGGAAATATAGGACAAATAATGTTTTCACTTAATATGTCATAGAGAAATTCACTCATAGAGCCTTTATATTTAAAGTAATTACCTGAGTTATCATCTACCAATATAACCCAGTCTCTTTGATTAATATCCACAATCCAATTCAATGTATCTCCATTTTCTGTTCGCCCCCAAGGCAATAATCCGCCGCCATTTGATGGGAATACTTCATATGGAAAGTCCTCTGGGAAATTCACCTTTAACGTTAGATAGGCTTCTTTATTTATTTTTTGTTGATTCAATAAATTTATATTCTCATTTTTTGTAAAAGGAGAGTAAATCATTATAAAGCCGCCGATAGTACAAGATCCATATAAATTGATTAACTTTTTATAATCTGATGGCAATACAACACCTAATTTACTTTCCACTTCTTCCCATTCACAAACATTATATGGAAATTTTCTCGAAATAGATTCAGGTAAAATATATTTTAACTTTTCAAAAGACATAGTCCCTCCTAAATTAACCTTTAATATTTGTGTTTGGCTGGTTTACTTTAATAGCTCCCCGTTAGCATTGAAAGCTAATAATCTCACTTGTTCCTTCGTATTTGTTTATCAAAGGCTTCGATAGGAGTTTCCCAAATATAATTAACATCTCTCGTTTTATACCTTCAATGATACTTTTCCCCACTTTGCTGAACGGTGTTTATTTAACCAATTTTCCATTTTAATTCCCTTAGGACAACCAGTTTTCGGATATTTAATGGGGATAAGTAGCAATAAACTAACTTCATCATCATCTTCCTCTACTTCCTCTACTTCCTCTACTTCCTCAGTCTGCTCTGAATTCGGATTTAATTGATAATCTGTTAGAATTAATGCATCCATGCTTTCTGGCTATTCTAGATGATTCCATTTCGTATCCGTCTTTTCAATAACCATCCCTTCGTGAAGTTCATTGCCACCAAACCTATATTTTCCCAACAGAAACATTAATTGAATCGGAAATGATTCAACGCATTTTTCTTCAACGAGTTGTAGATTTATTGGCCAATCATACGGAACACTCATCATTAATTCTATTCCTGGTGAGGATTCAAACGCACCAATAGAAAATAGTAACTTAAATTTCTTGTCTTTTTCTATTAAAGCTGTTCTTATGTCATTAGTATCTTTGTTTAATACTGTAGATAGTATTGAACCTACTTTATTATCAATATGTGCTAAAATACCGTCTCCTCTTTCGTTCATTAAATCAATTTGTTCTTGTGCCGATAATCCACCTCTTGACTTCAATAACTCAATTATGTCTTGATGTCCATACGCGGTGGCCAATTCTAATGGCGTTTGATTCAATCTACGATGTAATCTATTTATGTCAGCTCCAAAGTCCAGCAGATACTTAACAATTTCTATATGTCCCTCAATTACCGCAGAGATTAATGGGGTAATAATTCCTCTGCAATCTCCATCTACCCATGCACCTTTTAATATAAAATCTTTTATACACTCTAAATCACCATGAGAAGCGAAAAATTTTAATGGTGTATGATAAAAACCGTCTACGAAATTAATATCAATCCCAGATTTAATTAAATAGATGCATATATTTCTTTTTTCAAGAAAAGCAGCAAAATGTAACAAACTCTCATTTTTTTTCTCATCTCCATAAACGGGAACATGAATAAACTCTGGGTTTTTAGACAATAAATTATCTAATTTGTTAATATTGTTCTCACGAATTGCAGTATAAATTTCATAAAAAACCTCTTCGTTTTCTTGAAATATTTGTTCAAGTTTTGTCATTTTAAACACTACTTTCTTGGCAGCTTCAAATAGATTTTTATGTAAACCTCCATTTTTTACCTATTTATATATTAATCAATCTCAGATGCTTCAAGGTTATTTATAAAAGTGACAAAGTTATTAGATAAAAAATTAATGCTTCTTTCTGTAACCCCACCCAAGTCCATCCAAATAAGAACAACACGACCTTTTTCTAAATCTATACAAAATAAATTTCCACCCCAATCATTTGCAAAGGGCAAGTATCTATTGGGGAGTGCATTTCTATTTATTAAATCTAGGTACCTTTCTTCTAGTAACTTTGAGCTATTTTTATATTTAATAGGTGAAAACTCTGCAATTTCCGTCTCAAAATCTATATCATACCCATAAAAACAAGGTTTTACTGGTATCCCACCATTAAATTGTAAATAATGTTCTTTAAGCTGTTGTGGTAATTTAAATCCCAATATAGTCTCAACATCCTTTACATCACTTATCGTTAGTTGAGTAGAGCATTCCATAAACATCCTTTTCACTCCTTAGTAACTGCTTATATGGTACTTTTGGGTTTTATTTCTGATTCTACATTGATTTCAAACCGTTATGATGCATCGTTAGATTATAGGGCGATATAAATCTTTCCAGTAAGGAATCATTTCTTCTGAAAAAATATAAACAAAATCTTTAGAAGAAAGGTTTCCTAATTTGTCTAATGCAATGCCAAACTTGAAAAATATTTTATAGTTTCTGTTGATAAAGTACTCTTCATTTTTCAAACTAGCCAATTTAGAGCCGATTTTTGATAACAGTTTATTATCAATAAAAACATCCTCTTTACAATTTAAAGCTATTTGTATTAACTGTCCTTTTTCATTATAGATTGCTTGACTATTCTTCCAGTTTTCTGTTGTGATACCTTTTTTAGTATTCTTGCTTGTTTTTAAAAGCATTACCCATATATTTCCAACTTCACTCGGCTGCATACCTAATTTCAATAATCCTACAGATTGATACGGAGTAATTTCATATCTTAAGTTTTTCAGCTGATTCTCAATACTTCTGAATTGAGTACCTAATTTTATTCCTTTCTCATAAATTTATTTTTAGTTATCTAAATAAATTGTTATTTGAATGCCATCATCAGGACAGTCTAAACCGTAAATCGTCATGTTATATTGTGGAAATATATAGCATCCATCCACAAAATACGGATTTTCTTTTAATAAAAATTGCTTTGATTCATTCATTAAATCTATTTTTTGCTCATTCAATAAAATAATCTCTGGATTGTTTACTGATATACTTACCAAGACATCATTTACAAAATGAAATATATAATCATCATGAAATTGAAAAAATTCTTTTCCTTTGACAGGTTTCTTTTCCAATTCACCTAAGACATATTTTAAGTCTGAAGATGTCATAGATAGACTTACTTCGTTTATCCCCATTTTAGGTAATATTATTAGCTCTCTTCTCATACCTTTTACCTCTCTGTAGTTTTATAAAATCTACGAAATAGGTTCTAATAGTTGCTGACGTTTAAGGGTGAGATACCCCTCTACCATTTGATTTATTAACCGTATAAGTAATCAATTAAATTATCAGCGTATTCCTCTTTTTTCAAAATACTAATCAAAGAAGACTTTAACTTTTCAACAAAATCATCGTAGATTTCGAAAGTTTCTTCATCCATTATTTCTCCTTTGAATTTTTCATGTATTATTTCTAATGTCACGGAAAGAGCATCTAGAAAGACAGAAAAAGAATCCGCGATTGGAAATAAGGCACTCGTTTCATAACTTGCAAAAACCGGTGAATTTTCTTGGTTTGTGACAACTACAATTGGATCATCATCCTTGTCTGCAACTACAAGCCAATTTGGATTCCAATTTGGATTTTCTTTTTTTTCGGTTCCAATCCAACGAAATCCTTCTTGTCTACGAACCAATTTATCTGCGGCATACAGAAAAAGGAGGCTATTTCCTAAATCAATATCTGTACAATCTAATTGATAGCCATCAGGACGTATATTACAAATTATTTCACACTGTTGATAAAATAATATTAATTCAGGAGAAAGATAGATTTTTTCATCTACATCAAGTTTTGCTAATTTGGACCTATAACGGACTCCTCCGTTTTTTTCAACGGGGGAGTCTTCTTTTGGATATTCATTCAACGCCTCTATGAATTTAAATATTGATTTTTCTAGTTGTTTCATAAAAGTCTATCCTCGTTTCTATTTGATGTATTGCTACATCATTTTTTAACGGTCTTTTATTTTACATTCTTAACATATTTATTTGTAGTTTTATAATAATCTAAAAATTCATTTTCTACATTTAGGCTTACATTGTCCCTACCTTTCGGAAATTTAATCCATTAATTCTAGTTTCCTTAATAAAATCTACAAACTTTTGTGTACAATAATAATTTGAACTAACTTTAGCATCTCTAAATAATGTTTCATTTTCTACTTTATCTATATTAAATCTGATGTTTTCACTTTGCATCATTGCAAGAGATTCTTGCAAATCTATACCTTCAAAATTAATTGCTGTCACCACGTTAGTTACATTTATATATACATAATCTTCTGAAATACCTTTAATTTTTATTGGCAATGTTTCTATAATGTCAGGGAATTCTTCAATAAATAACTTTTCAAATTTCTTTTTTACTATTAACGTAGCCCCGTAACAACGTGAATCAAAATCTAATATCTTTCCTCTATTAAGCTTATCTTCTGAAATACCAAAAATCTCTTCTGTCCAATCTAGAGTAATTTTCTGCCCCTTAAAAGTTGAAAAAAGCCGAACATCTTCCGTATTCAAATAAGTTAAATCTTTCAAATCATGGTCATTTCCAAGTCGATATATATGCATGAACAACACACCTTTTCTGTAAATAAAAAACATATGTAATGAAAGCGTTTTTTAGCGTTTTCTTTACATATGCCCCAAATATTTATCCTTATTTTACCATAATATTTTTAATATCTCTAATTGTACAGTGATGTTTTTATTTCTTTGTAGTTGCGCTATATTACTAATTTTTCTCTGGACTAATTAAAATAACATTCTTTGAATTACGAACCTCTATACAATTGTATTTTTGATTTAAAATCTCAATTGTTTTGCCATACTTCATAATTTTGATATCTTGGATAACCAAAAAAGGTAAACTATTCAGTTTTTCTCTTATATCGTTAATAGAAAGGTTCAAATTAAAACATTTTCTTAGTTCCATAATAAATTTATTTGCTTCATTTGGTTTTCTGACTATATAAACTTTTACCTCCTCTATCAAATCAGGTTCGTCAAAAGTAAAATCATCATCTTTTATTACAGCATCATTTTCCAGCCATCTAAATAAATCGGTATCTAAAGTATAAAAAGGCAACGATAATGCACCGAAATCTTGATAGAACACGTTAAGATCGCTATTCTTTTTTAAAAACAATCCTTGCCCTCCTCCATCATCTCCTATCAAAATATATTCTGGTGCATAAGTACTTACTTCGTACAAACCGTTTCTTTCGATTGCGATGTCAAAACCATAAATATTGATTCCGTTTTCAAATGAAACTTCATTATAAGATTTCCAAAATTCAATTAGTCTCGAAGGTATATAAGTTTGAAAATAAGTATTGATTTCAGGCGCATCAATGTTTCTTGTTGTTTTAGTGATTAAGGGTGTAGACTTAAAATTTAAAATCATTTATTTCCTCCAAATAACAATGACCTAGTCTTTTTTATTATTGTAAGTTTGATAACTAAGGAACTTGATTATCGATTATAGAAAGAAAAATATTGAGGTACATCTGCCAATTCTATAAATTGAATTCCTTTCATTTGCTTTTCATCACAAAGTTGCTTAAACCTTTCTGAACAAAATAGATATCTTGCTAATTTTAAGTCATTCAAGCAAAACACGTCTCTATCATTTTCTTGTAGAACAATTTTTTGATATTTTCCAACCATATAATTTATGTCAAAAACCTTATTTTCTGGAACACTTCTTTTTGTAAACTCTGACTTCTCGTAATCAACGAAATCTTCTCTATTATAATACTTAATAAAATAATAGGGTTTTTTTACTTTAGATTTTCCCTTTGAACTAACAACTTGTAGATTTGATGTAACATACTTTTGAAAAGTATTTACTTGATTCATCAAAGTAAAAAAATCACTACTGATAATATGACCATTAAAACCCTCATAATAGTCAAATTCAATTTTATTATTAGTAATTAACCATAAATCTTTTGGCATTTCTTGTTTTTGAAAAAAGATTTTATTCCATTCGTATCCCATTCCTTCATTATATTTAGTTTCATCAAATGATTCGTGAATAACGCCCTTAATAAAAATAGGCGACTTTACATTTTTCTTAACAATCATATAGTATCTCATACTATCCCCTTAATCTTTGATATACTTAGAATATTTCCTAGATTACACAGTACCTAAGTTTTGTATTCCTAGAGGTTTTCCAAAATAAATAAATCAAAGCTGTTGAACAAGCCTAAAGTTCAAAACGTAATGTTTTATCACTTTTTTAACTTAAATTCTATAAGCAATGAGAAAATTGCAAACAGTGGAATAATCAAAAACATAGAAGTTAATCCATCAATTTTCAACACCCAAAGGTTGATACACCCTACTATCCACACCTATGATATTGATTAAAATAAAGATCAATAGGTACCGTAATGATTACGTAAATAAATAAACACCTAAAAAAATCAAAATAAATAGCATGAAATTTTCAAACATCGTAAAGTGGAGTAATTCCGATTTGGAATTGCCCGTGACAACTTGACTAACCAAGGTGTAACAAATGCCACTAACAAAGGCAAAAACAGAAGCTTAATTGTACTGTTGTGATTTTTTTCATGTAGTTACCTCATATCATTGTTGTGAAAAACATCGCTAGACACATATCTTCTCTTAATTATCAGGATGAGAAGATTTTAAGCTTCTGACCCTCCCTATGTATTTGAACGAAAAAGTATTCCGTAAACACGAACCATATTATTAATATTGCAATGCATATATTAATCCCATCTTTTGCATAAATATTACTTATAAAAATCGTCAATATTTTCCTGATTTAGTATTTTCATAATATAAAAAAGACTGTCATGAATTTCTTCTGCAATCTCTAAGTCTTCTGCACAACCTGTATTTTTTGCCAGAAGTTCTACCCCCACTTTTATTTCACCTTAATATATACGTTCTTCTTCCTCATCTTCTAGTATCTGATGAAAAAAGTCAGAAAAATCCTCCCATACATCTGGCTTGGAGATAAAGTCTTGCTGCTCTAATTTATTTATTTCTACAGAATCTAGCCAAATGATTGATGGTGTTTTTTCAGTATCCATAACAATAATACTTTCAGTTTGTTCAGCAATAACAACGAATCTATTCGGTAAACCAACAGCTTCTCTTATTCTTATAGTTTCGCGTATAAAATTAGTTGGCTCAGAAAATTGAAAAGAATGGATATCTATTCCACCAACAATACCTCCACTGTAAAAGCCAGATATTTCACGAAAATTATTGGGTAGCTTTATTTGGAGTTCATTTTCAATTTTATCTAAAGACTCTTTAGTAACTCCATCAAAATCATATAAAGCCTGGTATTTATTTTGTAATTCATTTATATCTTTCATATTTTATTTACCTCCAAAATTCTATTTATCTCGGAAAAATAGAATCTAGTTTGTTTCTTCTAAATACTTCTGTTTTGTATCTTTGAATATTTCTTTAATCCAATTTATTATTACTTTTTTTATCTTTTCAATGTTATTATTGTTCAATGTACAAACTATTACTAACTCGTTCGGGCTGCTATTTTCATTAATCCAATAAGAAAATACATCATCATTATTAGAGCTTTCTTGGATAATTTTTATTATTTTATTCTCTTTTTTTGATTTTGCCGAAAATATCGGATTTCCATCCATCATTTTTTTTCCATTACTGAAGGTAGTGTTGTAATAAGGACATATCCAATCACTTCCCTCAATATTCTCTTGATGCAACCACATGAAAAACATATCCATCCAATATTTTTCTAAAGAAGAATATACATCTTCATCATCTAAATAGTTAACAAAATCATGAAGCAATTTGCTATTTTCCACGACACTTCTCTCCTCCAGCATTATCAAGTAAGTAAGTCATGCACAAACGGATTTGAATAAAGTAACCAGCAGGTGCGCATTTTACACGTTAATAGCAAGGTTGTTCAAGAGCATTGCCAGAAACCAGCAATAACCTCTCCTGTTTCATTATGCTTATATAGATATAATGCACCGTACATAAATACATAATCCATATTATCACTATAGCCTTCTTCGTCTATTTGTAGAAAAAAGGAGTAATTATCATTTTTCAACTCTTTATCATAATAACTTTTCGGTTGAATAAGACGTGGTTCTCCTAAAACTTTAATAAACAAATAATTATTCCCTTGTTTTTGCGAATAATCGCTTATGGAGTTTATACCTAAATCTAAAATACGCTTATCCGTATTTCTTCCAATTTCGGAGTATTTATGCTCTATAACCCGTACTTCAATTGAAGGATATATATTTCTTTCCAATAAAGTATCAAAATCCTTATGAATAATAATCGAAAGCATAACATCCTCTTTTTCTGGATGAACTAGAGTTGCATAAAACCTGTAATCATCAGATATTTTTTCTTCAATGAATTTTGGAGGATTACCACCTATTCTACCCCTCACATTATCATTAAAAGGAATACATTGAGCAAACAATTAAAACCCTCCCTTCCATCTGCTTTAAGCCATAGACATAATCTTTTTTTGTTTTGGTGCTGGTAGATTGCTGATATCATCGGCGCTACGAAATACTGACCTGTGTATTCCAACGCTTCAAAATACACCATTTATTCCCACTTTACTTTTTCATTATTTTACCATTATTTAAAATTACAAACTAGTATATATCAAATGCATATTAGCATTCCCTTTCTACAAAGATTGCTGTACGCTAATACATAAGTAATTGACATATAAAAAGTTAGTTTTTTATGTTTTTTAAAATGTCATGGAGGTTTTGATATGGACGATTTTATATTTCCTATTCACAATAATGAGGCGAAATATAAGCAAATTTATCAGCAATTAAAGACTTTAATTGAGCAAGGAATCTTAAAGTCCAATGATTGCCTTCCTTCTATTCGACGATTGGCGGAGACGTTACAGGTCAGTCGTAATACAACATTAACTGCTTATGAACAGTTGGTAGCGGAAGGCTACATACGTGGTGAAGGTCGTAAAGGCTATTTCGTTAATGTATTGGAACAAGTGTTTTTACAGGAAGAGGAACAAACAAGTGGGACAGAAAAAATACAGCAAGTGTTGCCAGCTATAAAAATTGATTTTCGGGCTGGTGCTATCGATCAATCCCATTTTCCGCTAAAAACTTGGCGACAATTTGCTAATCGAGCACTCCAGTTAGCAGATAGTTTTGTGTATGGCGATCCTTTTGGGGAGCCTGTATTAAGAGAGCAGCTTGTTCACTACTTACTTCAAGCACGTGGGGTAAAATGTGAGGCGGATGATATTATTGTTGGTAGCAGTACACAGCAATTGTTATTGTATCTCGGTTTTATTTTGAAGCATGATTTTACAAGTGTAATTGTTGAAAATCCAGGTTATGTTGGTGCACGTCAATCATTTACATTAAATGGTTTTGAGTTGGAAGCACTACCTGTTTTGACGCATGGCGCTGAACTTCAGCTATTGACACACATGCAATCACGGCTTTTATATGTAACCCCCTCCCACCATTTCCCTTACGGTGTTTCAATGTCTATTCAACAAAGGCAATTGATGATTCAATGGGCAAAAAGAGTACGTGGTTACATTATCGAAGACGATTATGACAGTGAATTTCGTTATACGCAGCAACCATTTCCGGCACTTGCCTCTATCGACCATTCGCGCGTTATTTATATGGGAACTTTTTCAAAATCTTTTTTACCAGGTATTCGTTTAAGCTATATGGTATTGCCTAAGTCACTTACCCATCGTTACAAAGAACAATTTGATCAATTTGAACATAATGCCTCTTCTCTCCATCAATTAACGATGGCGGCATTTATGGAAAAGGGTGAGTGGACACGTCATATTAAAAGAATGCGTATTATTTATAAACATAAAATGAACTGTCTTGTAGAAGAACTTAAAAAGCATTTCGGGCACAAAATGACAATATTGGGGGAGCATTCAGGTCTTTATGTATTGATTAAGTTGCATGTGCAGCAAACCGAAGAAGAGCTACTCCAAGCTGCTGAGCATTGCGGTGTAAAAGTGTACCCAACTAGCCCGTATTATCTGCAACAGACAAACACTGAACCAATATTACAGTTAGGATTTAGTATGTTGTCAATCGAGGATATCCAAAAAGGCGTTCAATTATTATCACAAGCATGGCCGTTGCTACGTTCCAAACAACATTAAAACGCGGGCTTTCAAAAACCCGCGTTTTTACTATGTATCATTTTGAGCGTATTTTTGCAAATGCTTTGGTATTTCCCGTAAATCCATTAACAACGGCATCATCATCAGTAAGGTCAATAAATAAATAGCAATTCCTATTGCCACAGCCGAACTTTTCACTTCCTCCTCAATAACATAGGGCATTGTAATATAAGGTACAAAGACCAAAAGTAAAATAGAAATACGAGTCATTGAAGTGAGCATTTGTTTTTTTGCGCAATAAGGGCAACTGATAAATCGTGAAAATGTTACAATCGAACGCATCGATTGCTTCCAAGTCCATTTCTCCTTACATTCAATACATTTTGGCATACAGTGCATCTCCTCCATTCACTAATTATGCCATATTCTTTCTCAAAGAAGCACTTCATTAAAGCAAAAAAGAATTGCACAGGTTTTCCCTGCACAAATTCTTTTAAAAATAATCTATAAATGTCGGGATACCTACAGGTAGAACAGCTTCTAAAAGGGCCAATTCAATTGCTTCACCTTGTAAGCGCTCGATTTTTTCTAAATAGCTAGGTCGTTTATAGCCCAATAGCATCGTAGCTAACGTCTGTACGGTTAGTTGTATAGCATTTTCGGATAATTGTTCGCTCACCTTCTCAACAGATACTTCTCCGCTTTGCACTGTGACAACAAAGGTACCATTATTCCAAGCGACAATACGGTCAGTTACCGCAAAGCGCAGTTGGAAGTCACTTCCTATAAACGGATAACGCATTAAAAATTCCTTTACGTCCACAATGCGTGCCATAAAGTAAGGAGAAACCTTTTGAATAATTTCACTATCCTCTAGTAAAAAAGCGACTGCTTCATTGCCCGTTGTTTTCCCATACACGTTATAGACCATTGAGCTATGGGCAGAGACAAAGTTCCATAACCCTTTACGAGCTTCTTCCTGCATATAAACAATCTCATCAATATAGAAATTTTCTTCCATTATACGGTAGAACATATAACCTTGTGCCACATCGTCCTCATCGTAATAGATTGCAGCTTGTAGTTTGACATCACTGTCTATAAACTTTTCTTCCCAAAAGTCTTCTTGAAATTTTTCATTCCACGCAATACTATTACGCACCATAACGCCATGTGTTTTTTTGGCATAGCGTGCATAAATAGCGACTACATCCTCATCTTTTGGATCGACTCGGCGAATTTTACCGTTTAGTCCGCCATAATGAGGGAGTTGCGTATCTTTTACTTGAAACTCCACAATATCGCTCATAATTTCCCAACCCTTTTTGCGATAATATGGAATGGAATAAGGAAATAAATAAGAAATATATCGACCTTCCTCTCGCATTTGTTCGAGGCATTTCAAAATAAGACTTTCCATCAAGCCGTGTCTAGAATATTCTGGATAGGTACCAACAGCCGTAATACCACCCATTTCATAAAATTTCCCATGTACATTTACTTGAAAAGGTAAATTTAATATTTGTGATACTAGTTGAGAGCCGTCAAACCAGCCAAATGCATGCCCTTCATCGAACTGTTTACTTTTGGCATTGACGAAACGACGATCCTTATGAATGGACATAGACATTTGAAATACATAATTTAGTAAATCAATTGACTGAGCCATCTCATCAAGTCGTATTTCTCGCATTACTAAACCTTTTCGTTGATTCATGATTCTCTCTCCTCATCAAATAGCTCTGCAAAAATAGTGTCTGGTGCATTTAAAAATCGCTTCGTTACAATATAATGTATAGTGTCTTTGTATCGAATCGATTCAATTCCCCCATCGTCAAAACTGTAAATGGTCGCATTCGGATAACCAAGTAAAATGGGCGAATGGGTAGCAATAATAAACTGAGCTTCATGCTCTAAATCTTTCATGATTTTAAGAAGACTAAGTTGTCTCGTAGGTGATAAAGCCGCTTCAGGCTCGTCCAATAAATAAATCGCCTTGCCTTTAAAACGGTTCATAAATAGCGATAAAAAGGACTCGCCATGTGATTGGTGGTGTAGTGATTTGCCACCAAATGCAGCATACTTATTCGGATGTTCTAACAAATCAATATGACTTGCAAATTGATAAAACGTCTCTGATCTTAGAAAAAAGCCGTTCGTCACTTTAGGCCACCAAGATAAGCGAATATAATCTCCTAATGCCGATTCCGCCTTATGTACTTCATAGGTATTTTGACGTCCCCCACCTGCTGTATTAAATTCACAGCAATCCGCAATAGCTTCCAGTAACGTCGATTTTCCAGAGCCATTTTCCCCAACAAAAAACGTCACATTCGTTGGAAACGCTAACTCTTGTAAATCCTGCAAACTAGGTATATTAAAAGGATATAGGTGTTTTTCCTCTATGTTGTCCTGTAAAACTTTGCATGCTTTTAAATACATCCTTATTCCCCTCCCTTTTACTATTATAACTCCCAATAACTATTGTGAAACGGTCTTCTTTTCCAAATACAATAAAAAAATACCTGCTAGCTATAACAGCATAATGCCAACTAGGGAAATAGGTGACCAGACTAGCGTTAAACAGAAATAAAAGTCAGAATATTAAAATAAAGCATAAACTCATCATTCCTTTTAATACCGAACAATACCGAATGCCTACTTGTCATACCTATATCGGAAACACGACATCCCTTGCCGTTACAGTAAATACCTACACAATATTTCCCGAGAAATATTTCATTTATCCAGCGCAAATTACTAATAAAGATAATAAAATTATGCCATTATAACGATTTGAATAAGAAGGGGTGGTACCTCCTATACTTGATTGGCGTTCAACACTTAGCTCATGGTGGTTAAAAGCGTAGAAACTACAAGTGCTAGCAGTCCTATCATTGATACGTTATTGTTTGTTATGATGTGCATATAGCCTCCTCTACTTTTCATTATTTCTTATATTAAAAAACCCCATCTCCCAAAAATAGAGAGACGAAGTTATCCGCAGTACTACTTTAATTACATAAAGGCTTCCTTTAACAATGTAGGCTGACTATAGTTATCTTATTCAGTACAAAGACGCTTGAACGAGTTCTCGAATTGTTTACCAGCAGCCACCGTGTAAACTTTCCCCACTATTATTTCCAAGTCAAGTTGCTATTTTAAATATCCTGTTGAATGGATCTACCAGGATAAAACTTCATTTGTCCATTATCTTGATGTGCTTTAGCGGTCATCGTTATTGGTTTCAATTTTAGAACAATCGTTTTACTTCCTAAAGAAGATTGATACTTCTCAACATGTGCTTTTGATAAGGGCGCTTGATAGTAAGCTGGGACATATTTATCTAGCATTGCTTGCATTGCTGCCGTTGCTTCGTCTAAATTTGTTACTACTTCGATGATACCGTTTGCGATAACGCTCATATAAGCAGTATCTGTATTAGCAGGAATCGGATCGGCAATTGTTCCGTAATTTTCACTTATGGTCATACAAGCATTTGAATTCGTATGTAAGATGGTGATTTTTCTTCCTTCATTTGCGCCATGAATATAAAAAATCCCTTCTTTGAATACAAAATTAAGCGGAATGACATATGGCATGTTATGATCTACCAAGCCAAGAAAAGCTGTTTGAGCTTCTCGTAAAAAGTTATAAATTTGCCCTTCATTTGTACACATTCGATCCGCCTTACGAATATTAGTTTCCATCCATATCACTTCTCCTTACCTATGATATTGGAAGTTTATAATAGAACCGTGCGATTAAGAAGGGACAGTTTTGGGAATATCCATGGGTACAAGAAACTGTTAAAAAACCAGCACGTATTTAAAATTACGTGCTGGTCTAATATTTTTGGATAAATAATTGCCCATTCGATTGGATTTCAGCATAGAATACTTCTTCAATATTTTCGATAGACATCTTTTTCAGTTCATCTTTTAACCATTGTCGATTTTTCCCAACTTCTAATAAATTTCTTTTTAATAATTTTCCATCTGATATTATTTCAATTGGCAAAAAAGGTGGATTTTCTGGTGAGATGTTTATATCTATTTTTTGGGTACCTTGAAATGGCGGTTTCTTAAGAATACTAAGCGTACCATTCGGTTCTAGAATGGCAAAATCTATTTCATCAATTGAAAAAACTTGGTATTGTCTAATCATCATCGTTAGGTCATCAATATTGACACCGGTTCGCTTTAATGCTTTTCGATCGATTTTGCCATGTTTTATAACAATTGTAGGCTGACCGTCCAGCAACATTCTTATTTTCCCTGATTTCAAACTGATATAGCCGATTAGTGTCGTCAACGAACACCAAATAATTAAGCTTACCAAATCTTTCATGTAATCTTTAGTACTTAAAACAATCATATTTGCGGCAATCGAGCCAATTGTGATTCCTGTTACGTAATTAAAAAAAGTAAGTTGACTTAATTGTTTTTTCCCTAAAAAACGTGTGAGGGCAAGAAGTACGAAAAAAGTTACAACTGTTTCTATTGCTATTTGTAAGTAGCTTACATCTTTCATATCACCACTCCTATCTATACAATAGAATGCGTTATGCAGTCCATAACATACACTCAAAACTAGGTGCATTCCTTGTTCTCACCACTAGCTTGCTTCTAGAAGAAATTTTTGTAAGGCATAAATAACCCCTAAGGTTAATTTCAGTGCTATTTTTTATTAGATTGATACATAAAATACAATCCATTTAGATTGGCAATTGGTGTATGATTTAGATATTCGATTTATAGGAAATATTTACATATAATTTGTCTTTTTGCTCAAATAAAAAATCGGAGGTATGTCGCATGAAAAAAAGGAAAAGTTGGTATCGTATGTGGAAAATACTTTCCTTCGCTTTTTCCATGTTGTTGCAAGTTTATTGGTTTCGCATTCGAAAAAAATCGGAACCACAATGGGAAATGCTCTGGGAAAAGCTTGGTCGACAATTTCGAGAAACGTTATTTGAACTCGAAGGTGTGTTGATTAAAGTCGGACAACTTTTAAGTATTCGCGAAGATTTACTACCAAAAAGTTTTATTAGCCAAATACAGGATTTAGTAGATCAAGTCCCTCCCTCTCCTTGGGAAGACATTCAACTTGTTTTGGAAAAAGAATGGGGAAGTCCTGTTGACAATGTACTTCTTTCAATCGAGACAAAAGCTGTCGCTTCCGCATCCATTGGAGAGGTTTATCGCGGAAAGTTAAAGGATGGTACGAATGTAGCAATTAAAGTACAGCGACCCACTATACCAACTATTATGCGAACGGATTTTCGTTCGCTAGCTATTATTATGTGGTTTGCGCAATATATTGCTCCAGTACCTAAAGGCTTTATTAATTTTAAATTGCTTTTTAATGAAGTCAAACATGTCATCAGTAGGGAATTAGATTTTAATAAAGAACTAGACACCATGACACATTTTCGCGAACGCTTTGCATCGATTGATGAACTTAAGATTCCTAGTGCGTATCCCGAACTTAGCACCTCTCAAGTATTAGTAATGGAATGGATAGATGGTGCAAGAATAACAGATAACGCATTTTTAACTTCCAATCAAATTGATAAAGAAGCATTATCTGAGCGATTAATGCGCATTTTCTTACCACAATGGCTAGAGGCTGGGCTATTTCATGCTGATCCGCACGCTGGCAATGTGCTAGTAACGGAGGATGGTACAATTGTCCTTCTTGATTTTGGTATGGTTGGCGAAATATCAAGAAAAGATGCAGCCAATTTTCAAATTTTAATGCAGGCTATTTTATTAAAAAATTATGCTCAAGCGGCTGAAACATTAAAAAATTTAGGATTTTTACTACCAGGAGCGGATTTAAAAATCATTGAAAATCTTCTAAGAGAAGTACTACTATTGGATTTAAACAAAGTAAAGGAAATGGATGTATTTGCTGTCAAAAAAGAAATGAATGACATGATAAAATTACTTCCTATACAAGTTCCTACACGATTTATCTTTTTAGGGCGCTCGTTTGTGACAATTGAAGGTATGTTGCTGACCCTTACTCCAGAGAAAGAAATTTTAGACATTATTAAACCTGTATTTTCAGATTGGATCAAGCAAGGAAGCTCAAATAATTGGAAAACTGTTTTACAATGGCTTAATGCGCTCCCAATTTTTAAAGTATTCCATTCCCTGCAAGACCTTGTGGAGACACCCCAGCGAATGTTAATTCAAAAAGATGCATTGCAGCAAAGGGATTTTGTCTTTGCAATCTATGAAAATCAAAAAAAGCAAGCCTTTATCATTAGTGTACTAGCATTAGGCGCAGTTTTCTTTGGCCTGTATTTACAATATGCCCTCCTTATAAAAGCACCGAGTGGCGTATTAGCACTTTCTAGTCTTTTTTATATCGTAAGTAGTTGGAAACAAAAAAGATGGTTACAACGGCTCTCCAAAAAAACGCTATAGATAACATTAGCCTCCTAATTCTAACGTTTAGGAGGCTTTCCTTATGCTTTCCAATGGGATTTTCATGCTATTCGTCCTGTTATACCAACTGTTCTATAATCAGCCAGTTACTCATAAATTGACTAAAATACAAAATAAGGAGAACTGTGAAAATGCATGTTGTTCATTTTTATGAAAATAAGATTTCCGTTTTGAATCAGCTATTAATTCGCATTCCAACTATTGATGAAAACATCCAAATTAAAGGTCGAAAAGCAAAAGTAGTGGACGTTATTCAAATGAATGAGCGCCAGTATCATGTTATTGTGCTTTTTGAAAAAATATCAAAAAAACAACCTTTAACAAAAGATCTTGGGAAGAAGAAAAGATAGTTCTTCCCTTTTTTATGTTTATCAACATACAAGGTGTGGGTAGACAAACAACATAACAGTAACCGCAATAATAATTGATTTTTTTGAACAAAATGCGAACTATTCTCATTAATAGTATTTTTATTGAGCAGAACAATTGACTTTTTAATTGATAACAATTATCATTATCATATAGATTATTTCTTTTCTCTAAACTGTTTATTTCAGAATCCCCCCTTATTTTTTGAAATAAACATGCATTAAACGGATATTCTTACATCACACTAAGAATATCCGTTTTTTAGTTACATAAATTGAAGGAGCTGTTCTCAATGGATTATCGTATTGAAAAAGACACTATGGGTGAGATCAAAGTACCTGCCAATAAAATTTGGGGTGCTCAAACCCAACGTAGTAAAGAGAATTTTCAAATTGGTACTGAACACATGCCGATTGAATTGATTCAAGCTATGGCGATTTTAAAGAAAAGTGCAGCAATCGCAAATAATAAATTAGGAAAGCTTTCGGATATTAAAGCCAATGCAATTGTACAAGCGGCAGATGAAATTTTAAATGGTCAATGGGACGATCAATTCCCACTTGTTGTCTGGCAAACTGGTAGTGGTACCCAATCGAATATGAATGTCAACGAGGTGATTGCGCATCGTGCAAACCAAATTTTACAAGATGCTGGCGAAGCTGACCGCATTCACCCAAATGACGATGTCAATAAATCTCAAAGCTCGAACGATACGTTTCCAACTGCGTTGCATATTGCAGCCGTACTAAAAGTAGAAGACTATCTACTGCCTCGCCTTCGTTTATTAAAGGCAACATTGGATGAAAAAGCAGAGCAATTTAAAGATATTATTAAAATTGGACGTACCCATTTACAAGATGCTACCCCGCTGACATTGGGACAAGAAATTAGTGGCTGGTCTGCTATGCTAGGTAAATCCGAGCAAATGATTAAACATAATGTGGACTACATGAAAGAGCTTGCGATTGGCGGTACGGCTGTCGGGACGGGTATTAATGCACATCCTGAATTTGGTGAGCGTGTAGCAGCTGAAATTAGTGAACTAACGGGCAAACAGTTCACTTCCGCAGCAAATAAATTCCATGCTTTAACAAGTCATGATGAAGCGGTTGTGGCACATGGTGCATTAAAAGCACTTGCTGCTGATTTGATGAAGATTGCCAATGACGTACGTTGGCTAGCAAGTGGTCCACGCTCTGGTATTGGTGAAATTACTATTCCAGAAAATGAACCAGGCTCATCCATTATGCCAGGTAAAGTGAATCCGACGCAAAGTGAAGCGATGACAATGGTTGTTACGCAAGTAGTTGGGAACGATGCAACAATTGCCTTTGCCGCTTCGCAAGGGAATTTTGAACTGAATGTCTTTAAACCTGTTATTATTTACAATTTCCTACAATCGACACGTCTGCTAGCAGATACGATGAAATCATTTAATGATCACTGCGCTATCGGCATCGAACCAAACAAAGAGGTACTGGATCATAACTTGCAAAACTCGCTAATGCTTGTAACAGCCTTAAACCCTTATATTGGCTATGAAAATGCGGCAAAAATTGCGAAGAAAGCACATAAAGAAGGCACGACTCTAAAAGAAGCGGCCATCGCTTCAGGCTTATTAACTGAAGAACAGTTCGATGAATATGTTGATCCAGCTACAATGATTTATCCGAATGCATAAATACAAAAGGCACCAAGAAGTTTTGACTCTTGGTGCCTTTATATTTTGATGGTTGTGTAAATACTGCCATCGTTGAATTCCACCCCTATTAGCAGTTCGTGGTGGTTTACCCGCGATTTACACTGGTTTATCAGCGATTTAATTCGCCTTTTCAACTACATAGCTTTCAGGAACGAAAAATGTGCTGTAAAGGTCAGATTCACTATTAAACGTCACTGCATAATAGTTACCAATTTTAAAACCTGCACTTTTAAGAACAGTACCTGTTGGCAATGGACGTGCAAGTCTTTGATAATAATCGTTATTGTTAATTAAATATGGTTTAATATGCTGTACCGTATCTTTTGTGACAATAAATAATATATCCTTATTCACAACTTGCGGTTCGATTAGTTGAATATCTGTTGGATCAATTGTTCGCTTTTCAATACCGCCACCTACAAAACTCATATCATACGTATTGACAAGTTCCCCCTGTTCAAAGATAAAATTCCCCCATTTATTTAAATAGGTATAATAAGAGTGTGCATGCGTTGCCAAACTATCACTCTCATTATAAAACGAGTAAAATGGTTTATCTCTATTAATCCACATATAGGCAGGATTTTGATAAAATTTTACACGTTGTTCAAACGGAATCGCTTTAAATACAGTTAAATCGCTTGCTTGTACACGATATCCCGAGCTCATCCAATAATATGTTTGTTTATTATATTTTTCAATATTATATACACGGAAGTAATTTCCCTTTTTGACTAACATCGATTCAAACTGACCATTGGCCTTTTTCTTATACACTTTTACATCTTTCGAAAACGTTAGCTTCCCCGTTTGCCCTTTGACAATTTCTACGCCGTCATAGATTACTTTCGCTTTGGATGTTGATGGATTAACCATTAATACTACAAATGCTGCAAGTAACATTAGAAAAAATTTTTTCACTATTCTCCTCCTACTTCTTGATTCAATTCTACTAATCTATTGTTATTTTACCAATAAATAGATTTAGCCGTCAAAAAACTATCAAAAATAACTTTTCTCCTTCTTATCTTGCTTAGGTTAAAAGTTATTCTCAAATAGTTTATTCTTGCCAATTTTTTGGACATCTACAATTTGTCCAATGTTCAGCAAAGACAAATAGCGAAACTGCATGTCGTCGGTCACTCCCAACTCCCCCTTGCAATATGATACAACAAGGTAATTTTTATTTTCTTAAATTAATTTTCTTTAATTGGAAGTTCAACAGTAAACGTAATCCAACCGTTTTTGTACTCTGCACAAATATCGCCATGATGCAGCTCCATAATTCTTTTTGAAATGGAAAGGCCCAGACCACTACCTTGTGCATCCATTCTCGCTTTATCCCCTCTAAAAAACCGTTCAAACATTTTATTGATATTATCCATTGGAGCGTTTGCCATTCTGTTTGATACTTTTAAAATGCCAGTATTATGATTAGCCTCAAACGATATTAGTAATGCTGATGGTTTTTCGCTGTATTTTATCGCATTAATAAAAAGGTTTTCATAAACACGCACAATTTTTTCAATATCGATTACAGCATGTATGTCTTCATCAGTGATTAAATTTTGAACAGTCAATTGTTGCTCTTCGAATATTGGACTATACTCTCCTACGATTTGCTGTAGTAAACTCGCCATGTCCACATTGCTCAAATTCAACTTCACATCAGGGCTCGATAAACGGGTAAATTCAAACAGTTCATCAATCAGATTTTTTAGTCTTAATGATTTGGAATAAATCGTTTCCAAGTATTCTTGAAGTTGTTCTTTATGTGTATATTGACCATCCTTTAACAATTTCAAATAGCCAATGATTGATGTTAATGGTGTCCGTAAATCATGGGATATATTTGTAATAAGCTCGTTTTTTTCTTTTTCTATTTGTCTTTCATGTATAAATTTCTGTTCTAACTCTTGCGACATGTAATTGATATTTATCGCTAGCTGAGATAGTTCGTCTTTCCCTTTAATATCAATTGTTTGTCCTAGTTCTCCACTTGCAATTTGTTGAACGGTATCGGAGATTAACTTGACATACATGATTTTTTTCCTTATTAGCATGCTAAAAATTAACACAAAAGTTATAATAGCTGTTGAAAACCAAGCAGTAAAAGCTACACTTGCTTGCCATACATTGAGATGATTATTGTTCATGATGAAATTAATTAACTCAAATATAGGACGAGATATAATACTCATCACAAAAATAGCACCGAATAAACTGATGACAATCATCATAAGAAGCTGAAAAGAGATTTTATGACGAAACTTAATCGTTCTCATATTTTATACCCCACACCCCAAATTGTCTTAATATAAATTGGATGTTTTGGATCGTCCTCGATTTTTTCTCTAATTTTTGTAATGTGCACCATCACCGTATTATCAGATTTATAAAAGTCATTCTTCCAAACTGCCTCATAAATTTTTGCAATACTTAAAACAATCCCTTTGTTTCGAGCAAGCAGTTCTAAAATGTCGAACTCTTTTGGTGTTAATCTAATTTCTTGCTGTTGTACCCAAATTTGACGTGTATCTGTATTGATTGTTAGATTCCCTATCTCGATTACACTTTTTACGAAAGTAGTTTCCGTATTGTACTTTTTATACCTTCTTAATTGGGATTTCACCCTAGCGATTAATTCCAATGGATTAAATGGTTTAGATAAATAATCATCAGCACCAGCAGCAAGTCCTTTAATTTTATCCATATCCTCTGATTTTGCTGAAAGCATAATAATAGGCATGGAACGCTCTTCCCGAATCTTCAAGCATGCTTCGATACCGTCCATTTTCGGCATCATAATATCTAAAACAATAAGGTCAAACGCTTTTTTTTCGAGCATTTGTAATGCTTCCACTGCATCTTCTGCCTTTTCAGTTTCCATCCCTTCATTTTCTAAATATACTGCAATCAGATTTCTTATCTCTTTATCATCGTCAACAATTAGTATTTTTGACATCTACTATTTCCTCCGGATGTTTATTTGCTATAGCACAGCTAAAGATGTAAGCAGGTGGCCAATTTCTATATTCTCTTGTTATTTCTAATTTGGCAAAAAACTGTTTAATGAATGCCTTTTTACATTTTGTATATTGAAATGTAATGAACAATCCATTGTCTTTTAGAATTTTTGTAGTGTTGTCTAAAATCTTGTATGATACCTTTTCGGGCAAACTTGAAAATGGAAGCCCTGAAATAACGTAATCAGCATAAGGAATTTGATACTCTTGCAAATATGTTTCAATATTTTCAGCAGATCCACATTTAATGTATACATTATCATGGTCTTTATAGCGTTGTTTAAGCAACGAACAAAATTTCATATTATTTTCTACTAATAATACAACGGTCTTGGCATTTTTTTTGGCAAGCAATTTTTTCAATCATTTTGTCACCTAGAAAACTCGAACTTGGCACAATCGCGCCTATCGTTTTAGGATTCACCATAAATTGAAATAAAAAAGAAAGCTTTTTCACAATTATTCACCTCTTGGTTTGAATTCATAATCTTACTTTAGAAATCAAACCTTAAAAGAACATGCCGAAAAACCTTAAGAATCCTGAAGAAAAATAAGTGCCAGTCACCAAAAATATTTAGAATATTCAGTTTTTTAATATAGTAAAAAAACCCCTCCATTGTACTTTGGAGGGGTTTGGGACATGTTATTGCATTAATTCTTCAAAAAATTCAATAGGTACATACGTTTTCGTTGGTTCTAATAACGCAGGTGCTACTTTAAAGTAACGAAGTGCTTTATTGTAGCCGTATGCTTTTTCACCACGTGTAATTGTGTAGGATAGCGCCCCTTTTGAAACAATAGCGCCAGTACCTGTTGATTCCACTTTAAAGCCTAATTCTTCTGCAATTAGACGTAATGGCACCATTGTTGTACCATCCACTTCATAAAAATCTGTTTTAATAATTTCTTGTACTGCTGCATTAGCTGAAGCTTCCTCTGTTCCTTCACCTTGTTCTTTCGCTGTAGCATCTAACACAATGACTTTTGTTGGCGGTGTTTGTGCAGGAATACTTCTTGTTGTAATTGTATAGAACACAAGTAAATGTTGTTCGGCTAAATCTTTAGCTGAGACTTCTTTAGCTGATTGGCTTTGGATCACCGTTTCTTTGCCAACATTTAATTTTAAACTGTTATCCGTATTGACTAAATCCTTATTGAAAAAGTCAACAGTGACACTACCCATTTCCTTTGTTTCCACGATTATAACTTCTGGATTATACTGTGGTGGATATATCATTAGCATTGGCTTATTTGCATACGTATATGCTGTTACTTTATCACCTTTTTGTAGCTTTACTTCTTTTCCCGTATTATCAAAAATAAGTGTGTCCTTATTTACGACAAAGACGTTCGTATTTTCGCCATCTTTCGTTGTGTAATACGTTGCATTATTACGTTCTTCCACGCTTTCAATTGTACCAGCTACTTTAATAAAAACCGGCTGCACTTGTGGCGTTTGTTCATCCTGTTGGGCATTTGTGACAACTGCTTCTCCTTCATTTGCTGATGCAGTTGGAGCGATTGCAACGCCCCCTAATAATAATGCTGTCATTGCAAATGGTACGACCTTTGTCATTTTCATAAAAAATACATCTCCTTCATTTCACGAGTTCATTGAAGTAGTCGATTGTAAAAGGAAATGGTTACATTATTACCATATTATTTTCAAAAAAATTTCAAAAGAGAATAATTGCCACTTCACAGAGCTAAAAGATGAATGATAATCGATTTAGGACGCGTTGTAGAAAGTATTGCTGTTCACTTTGTTTTGCTCTTATCTCTAACGCTATATCTGGATGATCTGTAATTACGCCCGAAACGTTTTTCTCAATAAATTCCTGTAAAGAACGATCCTTATTTAAAGTCCAGATAAACAAATCTAGATGTTGAGCATTGAGTTCTGCAATTAAGCTCTCGTCCACCCACGATGCTTCTAACGCAATGAAATCTACAGTTAAATGATCCATCGGTCCAATATTCAGCGCATAAACAATTCCTACACGCAAATGAGGTGTTATATTTTTAAGTTGTGTCATCAATTGCGCATCTGAGGACTGTACATAGTACGTATCAAGCACTTTATAGGCGCGTAACTTTTCTACTAATCGAGGCAATAGGTCTTCTCTTTCTTTCCCATGTACTTTTAACTCAATTAATAATGTAACATCTAGCGCCTTGGCAATTTCGATAAAATCATCCAATGAAGAAATTTTATCGCTCATCCCATTCTCATAAATTGTAATGGTTTTTAATTCACTTAGCGTCATATTGGCAATAACCCCATTTTTCCCTGCTAGACGCCTTAATGTACGATCATGAAAGACCACAAATTCTCCATCTACTGTTTGCTGAATATCTAGTTCAATTAAGTCTGCACCTGCACTCGCTGCACTAACAAGCCCGCTAATTGTATTTTCCACATTGCCTGCTGTATAACCACGATGTGCAATAATTTTAGTATCTGGTGCGTACACACTTTTCTCTAACGAAAAAATATTGATTATGCTTAAAATTGAAAAAATAACACAAAGCACTAATGGCAAAGGAAAATAGCGTTTGTTTTGATAAGCGTTTCTTTTTAGAGCCAAAACACACGTATTATACGTAATGGCAACCATGACTTGTGAAAACATAGCTTGCAACAGACTAAACAACACAATAAAGGCCATTTCAAGAAATGCCAAAGTAAATCCTGCTGTTAACAGCGCTGTGCTTGGCATAAATCGTTCCAGGAAAAATAGTGGTAGTATACCGACTACTGTTACAACGATTAAAAGTAATAAATGAATCGTTAAAACCATTGCCAATAATACAAGTAGTTTAAACAAGCCCCGTCTTGAAAAACGCCAACTTTGGAGAAATGATTGCCTTAGTGAAATTTTTGGCTGTATTGTAAAAATAGGCAATGTCAACATACTCCTTATTCCAACCATCACTAAGATACTAGCAACAGCAGCATACAGTATTCTACCTGTAGGTGTACCCATTATTTCATTTGTCATAAAGTGTGGAATAGCTATCCCCTGTGTTAGCCAAAGAGGGAGTACAAATGAAGCTAATGGCAATAAAAGAGCTATATAGACAATTAAATAAAGAACTTGTAAGCTATAAAAATAAGGAAGTTTTCGATTTAGTTGTTGCCACATTGTCAAAAACCGATAACGAGTACCCCTTTGCTGATTAAAAGCCATTATAAACAGAAAACCCATCTCATAGTAAATAAAGAGCAATACGACCATTACTAAAAGGATCATCATCGCTATGACAAAGGGGTGCATTAAAAAACTTTGTAAATTTTGTTCCGTTATATGCGTGTAGCCCGTTACATTAAGCATTACATTAAAAACGAGTGTTGACACCGGTATTGCTAGTGAAAATTGAAATACACGAATCATAACGAAAACCCGTATATAGTCGATACGATACGTATAAATGTTATAGATGGCTTGTCGCATAATTTGACGAGCTTTTTGCATTCCCTCACCCCAGTTTCGTACTATCCCATTCCCTGATTGACAATTTGCTATCCGTTTTAAGTTATTTCTTCTTACTAACGTATGATAGATATTGTAATTCAATTTACTCTCAACATAGAAAATGTTATCCATTACGGCTGTATGGAATGGCACCCAGACTTTTCATGCGACTTGTAAGCGCATTTAAACATCTGCGGCATTTTATTTATGCCTTTATTTGAGGCAATTGTCATATTTGTATGCAATGTTCGTTAAAAAATTGAAACTTTTTACTTGCCCATCCAGTAAATACAGATAGCAAATAAAATTAGGAGGGGAAATCCAGTTGCAACTACATATTGGGGACATCATTAGTACTATTTTTATTCTTCTCATTTTTCTTGCTATGTTTTTCGTTATGATAAAAATGATTAAAAATGTAAAGTCTACAGCCGTCCTTCCTTCTCGAGACACACTACAACAACATGTGGATGAACTGACAACACGTGTCCGAGATTTGGAGGAACAAGTGCACAATTTATCAAAAAGACAATAGGAGAAACATCAAAAAATCGTTGTGTGGCTATGCCTCACAACGATTTTTTGTCTGTTCATAAACGATACGACCATCGACAACTGTATATGCAACTTGAATATGTGGGATTTTTTCAATATCAACTGTAAAAATATCATCGTCGAACACGGTAAAATCAGCACTAAATCCTTCTTTTATCTTACCTCGCCTATGCTCCTGACCGATGATTTCAGCAGACCCAACTGTATACAAACGCACCGCTTCAAAGCGCGAAATTTTCTCCTGAGGACCAAAGCCTTCATGACTCTCTCCAAAATTTCGTCTTGCCACGGCAGCATAAATTCCGTATAACGGATTTGGCACTTCAATGGGTGCATCACTACCTCCTGCTACAATCAGCCCTCTATCTAAAAGAGATTTTAGTGGATGTAGACCTTGTGAACGTTTCTCACCTAATTTTACTATTTCAGCTAAATATTCGCCTTGTACAAACTGTGGTTGCATATCTACGGCTATCGGTAATGCTGCCAACTTGTCTAAAATCGCTTCATCAACTAGGCTACAATGAATTAAACGATCTAATTGCCCCTCAAGAGGTGGATATGCCGCGAAAACATTTAGTATTGTCTCAATGGCTAAATCTCCGATTGCGTGCACAGCTACTGTTTGTCCATAGCGCCGTGCAAGTTGCACATATTGCTCTAATTGGGCTATCGAATGTACAAGTATGCCATAATTATCTGGATCATCACAATAAGGCTCACGCAGTGCAGCAGTATGGCCACCAAAAGCACCATCGACGAATATTTTCATAGCACCAAATTCCACATACGGCGTTGATTGTTCCTTTAACAACGCAACTTCCTCAAAAACGGAATGGTGCTGTAATAAATGCACTTTAAAAGATTTTTCGGCATCCACAATTTTACGAAAAGCTTGAATTGGTTGACTCGGTGGCCCAAAGTAGCTTAAATCTTCTGAATGCCCTCCAACTAAACCATAAGATTGAAGAGATGCAACAGATTTTTGAAGCGCTTCCTCTATATATGCAGGCGTATAATAAGGCATGTTGTTAACAATCAAGTACAATGCTGTATCTTTTAAAACTCCTGTTAATTGACCTTGTTTTTTTTCAATAATGCCACCTTCTGGAGAAGGTGATTCATTAGTAATCCCTGCAAATGCAAGTGCTTTAGAATTAGCTAAAATTAAATGATGGCAGCTTCGTTTAATAATTAAATGGGCTTCACCAAGTGCGTCAAGCTCTGACAAAGTTGGAAAAATGGGCTCTGTATACGCTGTTTCATTCATACCAATGGCAACAACCCATTGCTCTGCAGAAACGCCTTCCATACGCGCACCAATGATATGGAGCAGCTCATCCTTACTAGTTACGTTTGAAACATCTATATGCAGTAACTTCTCTCCATAGCCAATAATATGTAAATGGCTATCGACAAATCCTGGGTACATAACGTTCCCTTGCAAATGCTGGATAGTAGTTGCCTGTGGTAATAGGGTATCTACCGTTCCTACTGCCACAATTTTTCCGTCCTTCTCAAGAACAGCTTCAACTGTTTCACCAGCTCGTTCCATCGTATAAATTGTTCCACCTGTCCAAAGCGTTGCCATCCTTTATAACCCCCTATGCTACTGCTTCAATTAAATGTGCACTTACTAAGCGTCGACGTACAACAACACCAAGCCATGCAGCAAGTACTGCTTTCAGAACACCCACAATAATAAATGGTGCGGCTCCTCCCATAAATGCTGCAGTCCATGTTAAATCACCAACAATTTTTAACCATACTGTACCGAATGCCAATGTTACAACCATGCCGATAATATTGGCAATCATTGCTTGTACATAAGTAATACCAAATTTATCTAAGTATAACCCCATTAAAACAGCCGCTGCAAGGAAGCCTACAATATATCCGCCTGTTGGACCTATGATAATACCATATCCCCCTGACATACCACTAAATACAGGTATTCCTGCTGTGCCAAGTAAAATATATACAAGTACAGATAGTGTACCAAGCTTTGTACCTAATATTGTCACAACTAAGCCTACTGCTAAAGTTTGTCCTGTAATTGGAATCAATGGTAGCGGTATCGTAACCTGTGCAAGAACTGCGATAATAGCCGCTCCGAATGCCGCTAACACATAATTATAAGTACTACTCTTCTTCAAACGAAAATCCCCCTTTAGTTAACCTATCTTTAAAATAGGTTAACCAAAAGATAAAGCAAATAAAAACAGTTGTCAATCGATTTTGACAAATTCATATAAAAAGAGACTTTTATATTTCGTATCGTCCTTTAAAAACTTACCACAAGGGTTCATTGCTAGGGTCATCTTCCTGTAGTTTTATGACAACAGGAATTAAAATATAAAGATAAATTGCTACACTTACAATATAAAAGCTAATACCCATTAAAAGATTACTAAAGAAATAATTGATAAAAACCATAAATGGTATAGGTAAATTAGTGAATGCGTTTAATTGTACCGACTTTTTTGTGCGGTAATGTACTTTTTTACAATGTGGACAAGACATTTGTCCATTTTTCCAATAATATTTTCGGACTAGCTTAGCCGTCCATACTTCTCCACACGCCAAACATACTGGCAAACCATATCCTTTTTTTAGCAATATACGCTTGATCCACAATGCGATAGTGACAAATAAACTTAAGAGCACTAGTCCTTTTATCCAATCATGTTCTAAAAGCATCCATAAGCTCCATCTATTTGTCTCTTGCTGTAAAGCCGCTCCTTGCATTGTCCTTGTAGGATGTTCCGTTTTTAGTGTGACAAGGACGCTAAAACCAATGGCAAGCAATGTAAATGTTGCTAACACAATACGATACTGCCGCTGGCTATTCTGTTTTTGTCTATTTCTACCCCTAGCTTTTTGTGCAATCTGTTGCTTTTTTTCAGCGGACAGCTTTACATGCTGTAGCTCATTTAACACGTTTTTTTTAAATTGATTCATAACGTAACACCTCCCAATCATCGTCACCAATTATTGATGCTAGTTGTTTTCTTGCCCGCTGTAACCTTGTTCGAATCGTTGCTTCTGGGCAACGAACTAGCTTGGCAATATCTACAGTGGTCATTTCCTCAAAATAATAGAGAATTAGTACTTCTCTGTATGGCACTGATAAAGTGAATAAAGCTGTTACTAGCTCCTGTTTAGTCGTTTTAGCGAGCAATTCTTTTTCCGGCGTAATGGTCGTTGCGCGTCCTATTATTTTCTCAAATAATGACAGCCGTTTGCTTTTCCAACTGCGTAAATAATCATGACTGCGATTGACTGTCATTTTGACCAAATATGTACGTAAAGAGGATTCTTGTCGAAACTGCTGTTGCTTTTGATAAAAGGCAATAAACACATCTTGAACTATGTCCTCTGCAGTTGCTTCATTCTTCACATATAGATAGGCAACCTTCAGTAGATAATCCCCGTGCTCTGCAATTATTTGTTCAATCTCCATTGCTGCCTCACCTTCTTTCTACACTACTGACGTTTACCAAAGACCTTCCGATTCACGATTGATAAAAAATTTTTTCTCTTGTTACTGACGTTAACTCTTGATTACTTACTGTTTAATTGGTTTGCAAGCAAATGGTAGCACGTAAAGCACACGGTACTACACTCAACTTTAGTTTTTATGTCAACAAAAAATCCGCTCGCTTTTTATGGACTTTACAAAACCTTACACCTCACCTACTAGTAAGGTATTACATTGTTTTGTCCTTTGAAAGGTCACGGATGTTTATACACGATTGAAAGCAGACTAGTAAACATTTTCCTTTATTTACTATTTCCCGCATCGTTATATTGGTTATAGAGTGTTATTTGGTTACGTCCATTCCGTTTTGATGTATAAAGTGCACTATCAGCATTATGGATTAATTGTTCGAGTTGCGTAATATAACCATGTTCATTCGTGCTTACACCTATACTAAATTCTAATTGCACGACAGCTTCATTGACTGTCAATGCCAGTGAAGTTAATGAATGATATAGATTTTGAGCTATTATAGAGATTGACTCCCCTTCTCTTAGATGAAGGAGAACAATAAATTCATCACCACCAAAACGTGCGACAATGGATTCGTACGGTTGAAAAAACTGCTGCAGTGTGGTCGCTGTAATGGATAATGCATCGTCACCAAATAAATGACCATTTGAATCATTGATTGATTTAAAATGATCTAAATCAATCATCAAAAGAGCAAGTAGCTTTTGATTGCTTGCTGCACTTTTCACCATTTCTTTCGCCTGTTCATCAAAATAACGTCGGTTATAAATATTTGTAAGCGGATCTATATAGGAAGTTCGCTCAAAGTGTTTTTTCTGATCGTTATACTCCATTTCGAATAGTACCTGAGTATAATTCTCCCTTTGTATTTCTAATAAAATATTAATATATTCCTTTTGTACAGCGCTTAAAATAATTTTATTCCCTTGTTCTTCAATAAGCTTAACTAATGAATTGTAAATTGTCTGTAACAAAGATAGATCATTATTTTGCAATGCATAATGCTTTGATTTTTGATACATATCAATTGCTTCACCAATACGACCCTGTTTTTCATATAGTAGTGCTTGCGCATTGAACACCTCTAATTGTGCCTTATTATAAGGAGGGTCTTTTATTGTCATCAATAATTCCTGTAAGAGCGTATTCGCTTCTTCAAATTCCTCCAGCCAAATATGGGCAATAGCTAAATTAGTCTTGGCATGTATAATACCCTTATAGGGGGAATCGTGCTTCAAATCAAATTCATTCGTATAGAATAAGCTTTTTAAGGCAAGTCGCTTTGCCTTTGCATATTTACCGAGTTCAATTTCTAAACCACTTAGATTGTTATAAATTTTCCCCATGCTTTCAATATGTTGAATACGCTCTGCAATTTCTAGCCCTTTCATTAAAAGCTCTTCGCATTTTTTTTGTTGTCCGAACGTTCCCCAATAAATGGAGGCAAGTGAATAATATTGAATGACGTCAATATCATTCCCATATAAAAAAGTCAGTTCGCGGTATTTTTCTAATAAATTGATGGATATTTGTAGATCGCCCACTTGATAATAGCTCATACAGCTATAGCGCAATAAATGCATTGCCTTATCATACAACGCTAGTGCATTGGCACTTTCAATAGCGGGACTGCTTAACTCAATATATTCTAAATAGCGATTTGCACTATATAATTCATTTAGGGTAATCCATAGTTCTTCAAATTCTTGTAAATCCATACCGCATCCTCCTTTTTCTTTTCCTACTCCCTTAATACTACATTCGCTTCTAAAATATTACAATTCTTTATCCTTATTTATTTTCCATCATATGAGTAATTTAACCTAATTTAGGAATTTAAAAAACAAGCCTCTTTAAAAGAGACTTGTTTTAATTTATATATTTTTAACATTTTCTATTTTTAGCTCTTTCTTAACTTAGTTAAATTTCATCGGACTCCTGCGTATGAAACGAAAGTGAACGCCCCTAACCATCCAATAAAAAGAGAAAATCCACTTCAAATAGTAGTGGATTTTCTCTTTTTTAGATAAATCGTTTAACGATCGTCTCATATATTGCCACTATGAGTATGCCACCGAGTAACGGAATAAGAGAACTAAAGCTAAAATAAAAACCTTCATTATTGTATTCACCTAGAAATTGAAATTGTAGCCATGGAACGCTATACGTTTCACCAACACCGTATAAAAACCCAGTAGCAAATAAAAATAATGCTATGCACTTTATAAAATTCGCCTTTTGCACACCGTTCACCTCACTGAACATTGGTCATTTCCTCGGCATATGCTAAAATTTCTTCTTTAGTAAATTCAGGATTTTCACTTATAATGTTATATTGGTAGCCATCTTCAGACCAAGAAATAACAAAAAGTTCTCCTAAATCCATGCATGTGCCTTTTTTGCCTCGTACTTGTATTTCTTCTTCATTCCCAAGATTACCAAATTCCTCATTACTAGCTTCTTTAAGAACTGAAACTGAAAATGCAGGTTGGTCATCTTTTTCAAATTCAAAAGAAAATTCTGGGCGCTCTTTCACTTTCATATCGACGATTGAGGATATGGACAAGCCATTTACCTCAGGTACCATTAAAAAGTTACCCAGTTGTTCCTTCACCTCTTCGATTGTTGCCGTTGATGTTTGATTTTGGGGATCTATTTTTTCTACCGTTGCATCTTTTGGAATATCAAAAGTAAACAACTTATCCTCCATTTTTTTATTAACATCGAGCTTAGAATATTCTTGCGTCGTCACATTGCCTGCGTTCGTCGTAATTGTTTTTAACGTCAACCACGTTTTTTTATCAATCCATACTTCAACATCACCTAATAATGTATTCTTTTTTTGTGCTTTCGCTGTAATATGATACGTATCTCGACCAGCAATTGATTCTTCTCCAGCAATGGTTATATCGTGAGAATCCTTTACTAAGTTTAATAATACTTGGGCGCTGTCTTTTGCCGATTGCCCCATAAAATCTCCTAATTCTCCATTTTCAAATGAAATAATCGTTGCCTTGTTTTCTTTTTTACTATAGGAAATAATTTGTTTACCGTCATTAACAGCAATAACATGATCGCCATCAACAGACATCTCAATCCGACGTTTGCCATCCTTCATCCATTCTTTTACGTTAGCGACTCCGGATTCATCTATATCCAAAGTATATTCTCCATAATAACTTGCTAGCTCTTGTGTTTCTTGTAATGATTGGTCTATAATCTCTTGCGGGGAATAAGATGTCTCTGAATTACAACCAACTAAACTCAATGTCATCAGCGTTATAAGTCCCCCAACTCGTATTGTTTGTTTCCAGTTCATTTGTCATTTTCTCCTTTGTAAGGCGGTAACCAACACAGTACTGCTGTGCCAACTCCACGCTTGGATACCATATTTATTGTTCCACCATGTTTTTCAATAATTTGTTTCGCTATGCTAAGGCCTAGCCCTGTGCCTCGTTGTCCGGTCTTTGTTCGGGCATGATCTGATTGGTACAATGGTTCAAATAATTGCTCGATTTCTTGTTCACCTACACCTGCTCCACTATTTTGCACAACTAAATATATGCCGCTTTTTTTTGTGAGCGCCTCGTTCACAAAATCAAAACCCCAATCGAGTTTTTGATTGCTGATAGCTGCTAAATAAATAGTCGTGCCTAAAGTGCCAAAATGAGTTGCATTACTCATCAGATTGTCAATTACACGTTGCATTTGTGAGGGATGAACAGCAAAGGTACCCTCTACATCACAAAACGTTTGCAATGATAGCCCTTTACTTTGACAAAGTGGTTCATAATCCGAGATTGCCATATCAAAAAATTCCTGTCCTTCTACTGGGACCAGTGTTACATCATAGGTTGTCGATTGAAGCAACGTGTACATAAGTAAATCTTCTAGCATTTGCTTCATATCCATTGCCTTTGTTAAAATCACTGCCCGATATTCTTCCTGCATATGCGCAGTGAGGGAAGCATTTTGTAGACTCTCTGCATATGCTTGAATTGCTGTTAAGGGTGTCTTTAAATCATGTGAAATACTTGCAATCATCAGTTCCTTCTGCTTTTGCTCATTTTTTAAATGGACACGTGCGACCTCAATTTCCCTTTGCATACTTAAAAAAGTATTTGTAAGCTCCCCGATTTCATCTTTTCTTGTAGCCATCACAGCGTCAACATGTTGTCCCTTCCCAAATGCATCCATTTGTTGCATTAATGCTTGTAACGGTCGATGTAATTTACGGTTAAGCAACAAAATGACTGCTGTATAAACGGCTAGAAATAACGTAATCGCGCTCGCTATCACGAGCCATGAACGCCTCTCTACACCTTGAACCCAGTCCTTTCTGATAAGTTGAATTTCATAAATGCCAACTAAATCGCCTTGTTGAAAAACGGGTTCCTTATATGTAAACGCATTGTATTTTTGCTGTAATACATATAAGTTTTTTAACACATTTTCTCTTGAAACAAATCCGGAGGTTAACGGATTAGATGAATAATAAACAAAGCCAGATTTTGCGTATAGCGTAATAGCTAGTTGATCACTCGTAAGTACTTTTACTTGTTGTATATCTGCATCTTTGGCATATAATGTTGGATCGTTCAGGACCGACTTGACATCGTTTAGTGTCGTCCATTTCTCAATATATTCTGCAAAGCTTTTATCATGGTAATAGGCATCGATCCATATATATAAGCCATACGCCCCGCCAATTGGCACAATCATCACAATAAAAAACATCATCAGTAGCCAAGATTTTATTTTCATAACGGTTCTCCTATGAAGCGATAGCCCTTGCCCCAAACTGTTTGAATATAATGTGGTGTTTTAACCGGATCCTGTAATTTTTCTCGTAATGCTTTAATATGCACAGTGACTGTATGTGTCTCGTCTACACTCGCTTGTTGCCAAATATGCTGATATAACTCTTCCTTTGAAAATAGTTGGCCTGGATTTTTAGCCAATAGCTTTAACAGGGCAAACTCTTTTTGAGTTAAGGCTAGTTCTTTGTTTTCCTGTGTTGCTAGTTCTTTATGCCAGTCAATTGCTAAGCCAAATGTAAATCTAGCGACATGTTCTGTCACTTCTATTTTCTTATAGCGTTGCCATCGACGTAAATGGGAGGCAACACGTGCCTTTAATTCTGCTAAGCTAAAAGGCTTTGCTAAATAATCATCAGCACCTTGTAAGCCTTCCACTTTATCAGCCTCGTCTTTACGGGCGCTCATCATTAAAATGGGCACATCACTTTCCCAACGAATATTTTGACAAACAGTAAGGCCATCCATTTCAGGTAGCATCCAATCGACTAATACTAAATCAAATGGTTGCGCTTGAAAGTCTGCTAGCCCTTCTAAACCTGTAGTTGCCCATGTGACGAAGTATCCCTCTTGCTCTAGTGTATCTTTGACGATACGACCTATTGCGTGATCATCCTCTATTAGTAATAGCTTTTCATTCATCGTTTTCCTCCTGTTACATAACCTTACTATGGATTGATGTATTTCTTCTGAACTTTATACTTTCTTTATAATTACCATAGATGGACTCACATGTATTAACAAGGGCAAATTCATAGCAAAGAAAAAAGAATGCACATAAGTTGTGCATTCCTTCACTATTTTAGAAAAATAAGCTTAAAATAAAGTAAATTGTAGCAGCCATCACGGCAGAGATTGGCATTGTAATTACCCAAGTCGTAACAATTTTACGTGCCATACCCCATTTCACACCTTTGACGCGATGTGCAGTACCTACGCCCATAATAGAAGAAGAGATTACGTGCGTTGTCGATACAGGTAAATGAATTAACGTCGCACCAAAGATGATCGAAGCAGATGCTAAGTCCGCTGCTACACCATTCACTGGGCGTATTTTCATAATTTTACCACCGACTGTTTTAATTATTTTATAACCACCAACCGATGTTCCGAGACCCATCGCACAGGCAGCTGCAAAACGAACCCAAAACGGAATATCGTCACCTTGGTGTAAACCACCTGCAATTAATGCAAGGGTGATAATCCCCATCGCCTTTTGCGCATCGTTCGTACCGTGTGTAAATGATTGCAATGCCGCTGTACCGATTTGCATCGTTCGGAAGCCTTTATTTGTTCGATATAAATTCATATCTTTAAAGATTACTTTAAACAGTGACATCATGAAAAAACCAGCTACAAACGCAAGTAATGGAGAGAAAATAAGCGCCTGAAGGATTTTAATAAAGCCTGTGTAATTTAGAATATCAAATCCTGCCGCAGCAATTGCCGCCCCTGCAACTGAACCAATTAAAGTATGGGACGAACTAGATGGTATCCCAAAATACCATGTTAATAAATTCCATGTAATAGCTGACAGTAAAGCTGCCAAAATAACCACTGACCCTGTAATATCACCGTCATACGTATTTAGTGTAAACGGGTCAACAATATCTTTCGTTAATGCTTTCGCAACTCCAACAAATGTAATAGCTCCGATAAAGTTCATTACCGCAGCCATGTACACAGCAGTACGTGGCTTTAGGGCACGCGTTGATACAGATGTTGCAATAGCATTGGCTGTATCATGGAAGCCGTTAATAAAGTCGAACACAAGTGCGAATATAACGACTAATATTGTTATCAGTAATATTGTATCCATTTAGTACACTCCATCTTACGCATTTCGCATAATTATTGTTTCGATTGTATTCGCTACTGTTTGACAACAATCTGCAATATCTTCAAATTGTTCGTAAATATCTTTGAATACGATAATGCGCATTGGATCTTTTTCTTGAATAAATAATTGCTTCATAGAAGAACGGAATATCTCATCACATTCACGCTCATAGTCTTTAATTTGAATGGCATGTTTACGCATTTCTACAAGCTTTTTACTATTTAGTAGCTCCATTGCTTGTACCATTTCATCTGTACTTTTAGCAATGTACGTTAGGAATTGACGCATCGGCTCTGTTACTTCTGTTAAGTTGTACATATTAAAATGGGCAATACAGCCTTCCATCCCGTCAATTACATCATCTAATTTATTTGCTAGCGCTAATATATCTTCTCGTTCAATAGGTGTCATAAATGATTTATTTAGCATAACAATTAGCTCATGAATCAGCTTATCACCGCTTGTTTCATATTGTTTCATTGTATCGGCGATCTCTTTTAATGCATCGATATCATGAATACGCGCGTTATGAGCGAAGTAAATACCTTCTTTCACATTTTGAGAAATTTTTAATAAAGCCTGAAAAAATGGATCTTGCTTACTTGAGTTGAACATTATGTTCCTCCTGTTGAATAAATATTGTCGATTTCTGCAACTATCATAACAAAATCTTTACATAATTCTACATAACTTTAAAGATAAATAAATTGAATTTACAATAATGTAATATTAAAATTGCCATATTTCATTCAAACATACGTAAACAAGTTACAAACGTTGGAAATCTTCTAATAAAAAGACGTTTTTTGCTGTTGAATGTAACGTTTTTTCTTTAATTTTTATAAAAATACTTGAAAAAAATTTTTTCTTATAATTTTACAATGTAAAGGAATTGTAAATTTTAAATCCACAAAATATACAAACACCATTGTTATTTTTAGCCATAAGCAGTACGCTTACAAGAAAACATTGTATGATGCAAAAGGATGGTTATTTTCATGGATATTCATTTACTTTCACTTAGTACATTATTAGTATTTGGCTTTATCGCATCCTTTTTAAATGCCATTGTTGGTGGCGGAGGCTTGATTTCTTTACCAGCATTAATGGCGGTAGGATTACCACCAAGTACAGCCATTGCAACGAATAAACTAGCGAATACCATCAGTAATGGCACTAGCATGCTGACTTTTTTGCGGGCAGGTAAAGTCGATTTTAAAAAGATTGGAAAAATCTTACCTTTTATTTTTTTAGGCTCTTTAATTGGTGCATACACTGTGCACCTTGTATCACCTTCGATTTTAAAGCCACTTATGCTTGTTATGCTCGTACTAGTCGCAACTTATACAGTTTTAAAAAAAGATTGGGGACAACAGCCAAAGCAACGTATGTTAAGTATAGGAAAGAAAATAGCCTTTCTTTGTGCGTTTACGGTGGTAGGCTTTTACGATGGTTTTTTTGGCCCAGGGACAGGTTCTTTTTTTATTTTCATCCTTTTAATGATGGGAAATGATTTTTTGCAAGCTGCTGGGAATGCAAAAGCATTTAACTTCACATCGAATTTGGCTGCACTTGTAATGTTTTTAGTATTAGGACAGGTCAATTTTTTATATGGCCTGCCAATGGGCTTCGTTATGATATTCGGTGCTATTTTAGGGTCTAAATTTGCGTTAACACGGGGGACGAACATGATGCGTCTTATTTTTATTGTCATGACGTGTATCTTAATTATCAAAAATGCATGGGATTATGTTGCGCATTTTAACTAGTAGATAGCGAGAAAATATCGCTATCTTTTTTAACGGTCTATATAGACAGAATTTTCAATCAATTGACAATATTTATAAGCATGCTATAATACTTTTGGGCTTCACCGCATTGAAGCGCAGAAGTAATTGTTAGGAGGATTCGTATGTTTCGCATTGAAGCAAAAAGTAACCCTCGATTTATTGAGGCTTGCTTCATTACACTTTTAATTATTGCCACAATGGCCATTAGTATTGGCTATTTAAAAGCAACGCCACATATCCCCATTATTTTAGTAATCTCACTTTTAATTGCCTATGGACTATTGAAAAAAGTACCTTTCCGTGAGCTTGAATCTGGGATGGTTGCTGGTGCCAGTGCTGGTTTAGGTGCTGTCTTTATTTTCTTCTTTATCGGTATTTTAATTTCGAGTTGGATTATGGGCGGCACCATTCCAACGCTGATATATTACGGTTTTTTAACTGTTTCACCTAGCTTTTTCTTTGCCATTGTTTTTCTTATTTGTAGCATTGTCGGGATTTCCGTTGGTAGCTCTTTAACAACAGTTGCGACAGTTGGCGTGGCCTTTATGGGAATCGCTGGCGCAATGGATATTTCGTTAGCCATCACGGCTGGTGCTATTGTTTCCGGCGCCTTTTTTGGCGATAAAATGTCACCGCTATCTGATACAACTAATTTAGCATCGGGTACAGTAGGTGTTGATTTATTTGAGCATATTAAAAATATGGGTTGGACGACTATTCCTGCCTTTGTGATTTCGTTTGCTTTGTATGCCTTGCTATCACCGTCTGGTGCCAATACTTCTTTTGAAACGGTTGAACAATTTAAAATAGGATTACTTTCTACAGGCCTTATTCATTGGTACACATTACTACCAATCGTTGTTCTGGTTATCATGACCTTATATAAAGCACCTGCTCTTATTACACTTGCAGTGGTTTCAATCGTTGGCGTTGGACTTGCTTACATACAAGAACCACTGGCCCTGTCCCACGTATTTGACATGTTGTTTAATGGCTATGTATCCAATACAGGAATTAAAGACGTAGATGCACTGCTTACTCGTGGCGGATTGAATAGTATGCTCTTTACAATCGCTTTAGTATTACTTGCACTTACAATGGGCGGATTATTATTTACACTTGGTATTATTCAAAGTATTTTAGCAAAAATTGAAAGCTTATTTACAAGTGCTGGCTCCGTTATTACGGGTGCTGCGCTAACAGGAATTGGCGTCAACACATTAATCGGTGAACAATATTTGTCCATTTTGCTTACTGGAGAGGCATTTAAAGCGCAGTTTGCAAAGGTTGGACTTGCGCCGAAAAATTTATCGCGTGTCATGGAAGATGCAGGTACTGTTGTGAACCCGCTTGTACCATGGAGCGTGTGCGGAATTTTTATCGCTAGTGTACTAGATATTCCAACAACTACTTATCTACCATTCACCTTCTTCTGTTTGCTTGGTCCAGTTTTAACAATACTATTTGGCTGGAGCGGCAAAACGCTCACAAAGCTTTAATTATTGATATTACCTTAAAAGAGTCTGCTCGTTTACTACGAATTACCCGTAGAGCGAGCGGATTCTTTTTCTTTCTATCATTCCAAATTGGAATCAAAACAGCCCTTTTTTCGAATTTTCGTTCCACACCTCTCTTTGTTATGCTAAAAAACAAAGGAGATGGTAGACAATGACAACAAAATGGAATGCAACTCTTTACGATCAAAAACATGACTTTGTTTCAAAATTCGGAGAAAGTTTAGTCAACTTACTTGCACCACAAAAACAAGAACATATTTTAGATGTTGGCTGTGGCACAGGAGATTTAGCCAACGAAATAACGCAATGTGGTGCAGTTGTACATGGCATTGATGCTTCACATGATATGATTTTAAGCGCTCAACAAAAATATCCTACGCTTACCTTTAACACACAAGATGCAGCTACTATGGACTACACCCATCAATTTGATGCAGTCTTTTCCAATGCAGCGCTTCATTGGATGAAACAACAAGATAAAGTGATTGACAATATCTATCGTGCACTAAAACAACAAGGACGTTTTGTTGCAGAAATGGGCGGCCACGGGAATATCGCTTCTATTGTCGGAGCACTTAGAACAAGTATGGAGGCGCTTGGGCTGCCATATGAAGAGCAGTATTTCCCATGGTATTTTCCAGCAGCTGACGAATATCAAACGATGCTCGAAAAAGTGGGCTTTACTGTACAAATGATTACTTTATATGAACGTCCGACGCCGCTTCAAGGTGACGATGGCTTACGGAATTGGCTTGTTATGTTTAGCAACAACATTCTCCAGCATGTAAGTCAGCATGAAAAAGAACGCGTTTATGCAAAATGTGAAGAACTGTTGCGACCAACTAATTATCGAGATAAACAATGGATTGCTGATTATTGGCGCTTACGTTTTGTTGCAACAAAGGGCTAAAAAATGATTACCGTCACGAAAAGGTCATGATACGCCACAAAAACAAATGCTAGCGCCACTAATCTTTGAGAAACGTCCCCCGTAGTGCACAACTTCGTTCACAGCAAAAAAAGTGTTAGATTAATGACCGATAATCTAACACTTTCTCTCTATTATGAACGCGGCATTAACATAACCATGACTCCGATAATACAAATACCAGCACCTACTAAATCTAACATGTCAGGCTTTTGCTTATCTATGCCCCAGCCCCACAAGATGGACAGCACAATAAAAACTCCTCCATACGCTGCATAGACTCGACCAAAAGTCGGAAATGATTGAAAAGTCGCCACCACGCCATATAAAGCTAATGCAATCCCTCCAAAAATGCCCCAATAAAATGGTTTGCCTTCCCTTAACCAAAGCCAAATTAAATAGCCACCTCCGATTTCACCAATACCTGCTAATAGAAATAATGCGATTGCATAAATCATATGTTCCCTCTTTCCTTTTTACAAATAAAAATAGAGACTGTCCTTACAGCAACAGCCTCCAAATTGTTCCACTCAAGCGCAACGTACTTCTTTTTCATATCGTTATACCCCAATAGGTAATAGTGTCCATTACGCCAATCATGATTAAAATGATACCTGCTACGATTTGTATTACTCTTCCCATTTTCATACTTGTTTTCATAATGGCGCGTTTTGTATCAAATATTTGAATCAGTACCAACATTAAAATAAGTGGCATGGAAGTCGCAAGACCAAAAACCGCTGGCAAAACCAATCCATAGGAAGTAGTAACAACTGTAGGCATCAGCCAAACGAAAAATAGCACAAACATCGTCGGACAAAAGGCAATGGCAAAGCATGCCCCCATTAGAAATGAACCTGCCTTCCCTTCTTTCAATACAAGCGGGATATGGGATGATATTTGATGCAGCCATTTTAATTTTAAAATGCCGATTAGGACAAGACCTGTTAACAACATAATGGGTCCTATTGTCTTACGAAATATTGGAAAATAAGTAGTTATTGATGTTTCAAATGATTGTCCAAATAGCCAAGCTAATAAGCCAATTAAACTAAAGACAGCAACCTTACCGATCATAAAAGCCATTACTTCGCTCCAATTATTTTTCATTTGAATGGTACGATGACCATAGAATGTTATGGCGCTCAAGTTGCCGGTTAATTGACAAGGTGCGAGTGCGCCAACTAGGCCAAGAAGTAACGCGATAACAAGTGGAGAATGTTCGTAGGAATTTAAAAATAACGTGATGGGTCCACTAACGACTCGACTTATTTCTGACATCATATTATACATGCAAATATCACCTTCTCTTCTAGTAATAGCTCCCTCTGTTTTGATAGACAGCATCACAAACCATAAAAAAAGCTTCAATATCAGCCGTTACGTACTTTGATAAAAAATAAGTGTTGGACACAATATGCGAGAATTCCTTTACCGAATAACTATGGAGCGATTGCTCATCATAAGCAGCTTCAATAACACTTTTCGGTAAAAAGGCAATTCCTAGCCCTTGTTTGACAAAGTTTTTTATAACTTCTGTTTGGTTAACCTGCATGCTTTTATAGCTTGGCAATTGCTGAAGTACTTGTTGTACTTCTTGCCAATAAGACGCGTATTCATGTGTTAAAATCGTTTCTTGTTGTAAAAGCGTCATTGGATCAGTCCATTTTTTCCCTATCGGTACGATAAGTTGGAGTGGCTCTTGGGCAAGCATTTTCGTGTGCACCGCACGGGTGGAGGTTAATTTCGAAATCCCTATATCTATAGCTCCCGCATAAACCGCTTCCCCAATTTCATTAGATTTTAACAGTTCAATAGAAAGATGAATGGTAGGGTTTTGTTGCTGAAAACGATCGATAATAGCTGGTAATGTGGAATTCGCTATTTGAGGTGCTACACCTATTGTTAATTTCGAAGTAAAACCACTTTTCATCAATTGTGTACTATGTACTGCTTCATCAACGATTTCTACCACTTTTTCAGCTTGTTGTAAAAAGTGTGCACCAATTCGATTGAGTTTGACATGCTTTGTTTGACGTTCAAAAAGCGTTGTCTGCAATTCCTTTTCTAAATGCTGAATATGTTTGGATACCGTCGATTGCGTGATAAAGCGCCTTTCCGCCGTCTCACGGAAATTTTCCGTTTTCGCCGCAACGATAAACGTGCGTAACCATTCTGTTTCCATATATGCGCCTCTTCTAGTTTTCATTTATTATATCGAAATGTGATGTGACATGAAATCTTTTCTACAATTTTTACATAATGAACGTTGATGCTTAAGCGCTATGAAAAAGAGAGCCCAAAATGCACGTTGGCCCTCCCCTTACCATTTTAAAATCAAGTTAAAAATTGCTTTAATGCATCTATTTGTTGCATCGCTTGCTGATAGCCCATGTCGTAATTTTTACGCATTTGCACTGTATCTTTCTCAAAGCTATTAAGTGCTTGTGTTGGGCGGAATATAAATGCCTTTCCTTGTGCCTCTAATTGTTCACAATAATCAAGTGAAGCGTTATAATGGTCTGCACGTTTCTGCATGCTTTTTACTAAATTCGGATAACGTTTAGCTAGTAGTTTCATAGCCCATTTACTTTGCCGATCTAGCTGTTTACGGTAGCCTTTAGGTCGGGTTAATACTAGTACATGCTTTTTAAAACCCGTTTCAACACCATGCATGATCGGAATTGGCTCTGCTAAGCCACCATCGTAATATGGCGTATTATTTAGTTTGATTTCTGGAAATAAGATTGGTATAGCACAAGTTGCACGCAACATCGTACACTGGCGATCCATTTCCTTTGCATCCATATATTCAACTTGTCCTGTTGCTGCATTTGTTACGCCAAAAAGCAATTTCCCATCATACTGCTTATACGTATCCCAATCAAAAATATCTAGCTCATTCGGAATCACATTATACGCAAAATCCAAGCCAAATAAGCTTTTTTCTTTAAGGAAATTTTTCAAGCCCATGTAGCGCTTATCATGGCGATAATCCATTAATACACGTAAAGACCGTTCCTTTTGCTGTGATACATACGAGCATGCATTGATTGCACCTGCTGAAATAGCGACAACATAAGGCATCATAATGTCATGCTCTAAAAAAGCATCCAAGACACCAGATGTAAACAATGTACGAAACGTCCCACCCTCTAATATTAAACTTGAATCCTCCACATTTACCTGTAGCATGCCATCACTCTTTCACTCTATATTCTCTTTAGTTTACAGCAAACTTAAATAAGTTTCTTGATTTTTTACAGTATAAAAAATATTGATAATAATATCCATTAAAAGTTATTTAATATTAAAATTATAGTAAGTTAGTAGAGAGGCGAGGAGAACAAATCATGTCGGAAGTGACGGATATCACCTAAATTATACGACAAATTGCATGAACAATTAGAGACATTACTAACTCTTTCTAAATTAGAGGCAACAGCATTAGTGGTTCTAGATATTCCTTCAATCCGACAACCTGTCAACAACCTATTATTAGAAACCAGTGCACAAATTCGCAATAAGCTTGTATTCAACACTGTAAGTAAAAAAAATGCGCCTCACCATAGAGGGGCTAATTGGATTGGAAAAAATTTAAAGGGGAAAGATTTAACAGCAACAGACTTGCGCGGTGCCTATTTAATTGCGGCAAACCTGCAAAATGCTGATTTTAAGAGGCGTGGACTTTATCGGTGCCGATTTACGTGATGCTAACTTGTGCGGAGCGAACCTTTCCACTGCGATGTTTTTAATGCAAATCAATTCGGCAATCGGTAATCACCAAACAAAACTACCATTTTATTTGCGTATGCCTTCGCATTGGCATACTGCACCATAAAAAAAGGGGCTGGGACAAAAGAGAAAAAGTGTTAGATCGATGAGAGTCAATCTAACACTTTTTGCTGCGCCGTTATTGTCCACTTCGGCTACCAACAACTAGTGAAGCCTTCTAATTTATTATTCATTGCAAAAGAAATAATAGAAAATATATTCTATATATTTTCTTAGCAAAAATTTATCATAACCAATGTACCTCTACTTAAGATTTTAAGGTTATGTCCCAGCCTCTTTTTTCGCTACTTTGCTTGTTTCTTTTTATAGATAATAGTTGCTACTACTAGCACAAGTAAAATCGCTTGCCCTATCATTGTTTCTAGTGTTGGATAGAAGCCAATTAAGCTAATGACTGGCAGGCCATCCACAATAGTCGTTGGTACACTATCTCGTAGTTGTAATGTATGCAAGCTGACACCGATGATTTTAAATGCTAACACATAAATTAACACAGTTGCCACCGCAAAAAGCTTATGAATGGCAATTTTACCACTCGCTTTGAATAAGACGATTGCGATAACAGCTAAGATGACAAGCGCCAAAACAATACCGAGTATAAATTGAGAGGTCGCCATTTTTGGTGCAATTCCCGCATAGAACACGAGTGTTTCTGCTCCTTCTCGGAACACCGATAAAAAGCTGACAGCAGCCATCGCAAATACGGAACCACTTGAAATAGCATTGCCCATTTGTTTTGAAATATAACGATTCCAGCTCGCAACGTTGGACTTACTATGAAGCCATATCCCGACTCCTATCATCATTGCAGCAGCTACAAGACCGACATAACCTTCCATTATTTCTCGGTTTGTATCGACCGTTGCTGAATGAAAGATCGTTGACATTAATACTGCCGCTACAGCCGATAATACTACCCCAGCTAAAGCCCCGATATAAATCCATTTACGTAACGATGTTTGTCCTGATTTATTTAAAAATGACACTAATGCAAGGATAATCAATAATGCCTCTAAGCCCTCACGCAACAAAATAAGTGCTGAATCCCAAATGGAATAATCGGCATTACCTTGTATTAATTCAATTTCGGTACGGAACTGATTAAGTTTACTTTTAATGGCCTTTTCATCGACCTGAGTCTTTAATAAGTCACTTACTATAATCGGCATATCACTTTCTATTTTAGTATAGAGATTACCGTTGCGTGTTGAAATTTCAATCTCTACACTTGGCCAAATCGTAATAAATTCACGTATTTTATCAGATGCTGCCTTGTAGTCACCATCGTCTATCAAATCGTTAGCTTCATCTATATACGCAATTAAAGACGCTAAAGAATATTCACCTGCTACAATTTGTGCTGTTTCGTTACCTGCTACAAAATCTTCAATCGTTTTCTTTAGTTCTGCAAATTGTGATTGCATTAATGTTACATCAGGCTGTTCTGAAGAAATTGTAATACGTAAAAAAGCCATTTGTGTTTCAATTTGACCGTACATTGCAATACTTTGTTCACGTACTGGTCTTTCATTTTTATTCCATTTCATATTAAACTCTTTGTACGCAGCGTCAATCGTTGTTATATCACCACTTGCTAACGCTTGCTCAAAGGCAGTCATAATCGGTTTCATTTTTAGACCAAAGTCAGCTCGTTGCTCCGCTTCATCTACTGGATTTTCGAGCTTTTCTAATGCACGTAATGCATTCGATAGAGCCGACAATGCAGTTAAACGCTCTTCTTTTGAAGAAGCCTTTACAGCTTGCTCAAGTATTTGATCAACCTTTTCTTTTGCTTCAGTTTGTTGTGAATTTACAGTCGCCCAGTCCGTTGCAAATTGTTCAAGTGCACGCGTTGCTTCAGCTTGCTTGTCTTGCTTCGTATTCATCAGAGCGTCACTAATGGAAATGTACAAGTGACTATAAGATTCTGCTGCTTGTACTGGTACCGCAAGTGCCAATAATAAGCATACTATAATGCTACAGCGCGTTAAAAAGTGCTTCACCTAAATAACTCCCTTTTTGTACTCCAGGGAAGCAAGCAAAAACGGCACTGCCTCGATGAGTAATATATTCATTCATTTTGTCCATTCGTCCTAGACTGTTTTGTACTGTTGTAAACTGCGCCGGATCTTTTTGGAAAGAGATAAATAGGAGCCCTGCATCGTGCGCTCCTGTATTCGACATGACGCCTGATGCGTAAGAATAAGAGCGACGTAGTATGCGAGCACCTGATTTACGTGCTAAATGGACATGCGATGTATCGGGCATAATATACTCGCCCTTGTTATCTTTTGCTTCTACATCAAAATCATCGAATTCCTTCGTTTTACCAAATGGCGCACCACTATCGCGATAACGCCCAAACGTTGCTTCTTGATCCTTTAACGATGTACGATCCCATGTTTCAAGATGCATTTGGATTTTTCGAGCCACTAAATAGGAGCCACCCTTAAGCCACCCTTTATCGACCCATACTACTTTGTTTAAGTCTTGTTCATCTTTAATAGAAGGGTTGACTGTACCGTCCTTGAATGCAAATAAATTTCGAGGTGTCCCCCCTTCAGCAGGGAATGAGTTAAAGCCCGCTTGGGACCATTTAATCTCCACTTTGCCAGAAGCAGCGCGTACTAAATTGCGTACAGCATGGAACGCCACTTGTGGATCGTCTGCACAGGCTTGAATGCAAAGATCTCCACCTGTATATTCCTTTTGTAGTTGGTCTTTCGGAAAATGTGGTAAGTCCGCTAATTCGGCTGGTTTTAAATGTGCCATGCCAAGCTTATCGAACAGTGAAGGACCTAAACCAAACGTTATGGATAAATTCGAAGCATCTAAGCCTTCTGCTTCTCCGGTATCACCCGTTGGAACTCTAGTATTTGTTGTTAAATCTACCATTAATTCACCATTCATTAAACGAACAACAAGAGGTGTCCATTTCTTGAACAACTCTTGTAGCTCCTCTTTTGATGTCACTAAAACCGTTAAAGAAGCAAAATATATATGTTTTTGAACGGGTGTATTAATGCCAGACTGATGTTTACCATAGAAATTAACTTTATTTTTTGCTGTTGTGCTATCAGCGACAGGTTCAAACATATCGTAACCCATCGCTTTCATTACACCACCAAAGCCAGAAGCACCTATCGCAATGCCAGCCACGCCCATGCCTGTTAGTTTTAACATGTCACGGCGAGATATTTTTTTATTTATCCATTTTTCATCATTAGACGTTGTCATTCTTTATCACTCCAAAATAATGCCCATTTGACTTAATGGCTCACCTAGTTGGTTCACTGCTGCTGCTAATGCTTTTGTATTTTCTTCTGTTAAATCTTCGTAAGAAATATAACCGCCATCAGCTGTTGCATGTAGTGCTAATAAGTCATCCACTGCTTTAAATTTTTCATCTAACGCTGCAACTAACTCTTTGTCTTTTGCTTCTAATTTTGGTCGAAGAATTTCAAAGATTTTTTCTGCCCCTTCAATATTCGCTTTAAAATCATAGAGGTCTGTATGTGAATAAATTTCTTCTTCACCCGTAATTTTTGAAGTAGATACTTCATTCAATAAATCAACTGCACCTGTAATCATTAAATCAGGTGTTACTTCTACTGTTTGAACAAGTGCATGTAATTCTTTAGCGTCTGCTAGTAGCTGATCTGCCACTGCCTCATAGCCCTTTGTTGTATTTTCTACCCAAAGTGCATATTCAAGCTTATGGTAGCCAGTCCACTCTTCTTTCCCTTTACCTTCTTCTTCAATATCGGCTAAACGGCCATCAATACGTGGATCAAGGTCACCAAAGCTTTCTGCAATTGGTTCAGAACGCTCGAAGTACATACGTGCTGGCGCATACGCTGCTTTTGCACCTTCCATATCACCCGCTTTAAACAGGTTGACGAACTTTTCTGTATCTAGCAAGAAATGATCCATCTGTTCTAATGCAAATTGTTGATAGGCTGATAGTTCAGTAGTCAAATCTACCGTTGCCGTTTGTGCTGCTTGCTCCGTTGCTGGTTTCTCTTCTTTTTTTGTGCCTTCTGTATTGCCACAGCCCGCCATAATTATGCCACCTGCAACTAACACTGATAATAATGATTTGTTTTTCATGCTAAATACCTGCTTCCCGAATTAGTCTCTATTGTGAATGATAATCATTATCATATTTGATTGCAAGAAGTATTTTTAATTTAAGAAAAAAACGTCATTTTGCAGTTGAATTTTATTTCCAACAAGCAAAAAGACGTTTGTTCTACAATATAATGATTATAATCTACTAAATATTGACTTGTTTTACTTTTTCATATTTCCCATATAAGACATAATAGAGCACGATTGAAAGGAAAATTACCGCTACCATCGATAAAAATATAGCGCTGTAACCAATCGTCGGTGCAAAAAGCCCTAAGAAATAAGGCCCTACACCTAATCCTAAATCGTACAAAATAAAATACGTTGAAGTGGCGAGCCCTAAACGCTCATGTGGTGTAACCTTAATAGCTATTGCTTGGGCTACTGAGTTAAAATTACCATAACCAATACCAATAAAAGCCGCAGCTATTAAAAATACAACAGTGCTTGTCGCTGTACTAAATGCATACATGCCCATCGCAAACAAGATTAGACACGGATAAATAATAATATTCGCGCCTCTTGCATCAAGTATTTTCCCTGTAAATGGACGAGTTGCTAAAATAACAAGGGCATAAACGATAAAGAAGTAACTGCCTGCTGTGACCAAATGAAGCTCTTTTGCGTAAAATGTCATAAACGACATCACACCTGAATAAGCAAAGCCAATAACAAGAGCTACAAAGGCGATAGGCAGTGCACGCAATTCAATAAAGCTGGATAGCTTGAAGCCCGCTTTCTCCGCCATTATCTTTGGATTTTTTGGCGCATCTGGCACGGTCACCATAAAATACATCATGAAGCAAACTACTGCTAAAACCGAATCGACCGCAAAAATCATACGATAATCTTCAAACAACTGCGTTAATAATATACCGATAAACGGACCTATTGCAGTTGCTAAAATCGCACTTAAGCTGTAATAGCCAATCCCTTCACCTCGTCGCTCTGGTGGTAAAATTTGTGCAATAATCGTACCTGTAGCCGTACTCGCTACACCGAGCGCAATCCCCTGCATTAAACGATTCATCATCAGTAAAGGAAGATTTAAAGCAATAAAATAAGACATAGTCGATAGCATAAATAATAATAAGCCAATGAATAATGTTTTTTTACTGCCTAGATCACTGATAATTCGTCCTGTGCCAAGTCGTCCAAATAGTGTCCCGATAATAAAAATACTTGACACTAGACCAGCAGTACTTGTTGAAGCGTCAAATTGCTCCACTGCATAGCCAGCTATTGTCACCATTAATAAATAAAAAATTAACGTAATCGTAAAATTAATTAAAGAAACAACTAAAAAGTCTTTTGTCCATAATTTATGTCTTGTTGATTCCACTTGTTTTTCTCTCCTACTGATGAATATTCATACATATGGTCGCTAAAACCCGAGTAGCCGTTTCAATATCCTGTTTCGCCACACCTGCTAGTGCTTTTTCTAAAAATGGTTTTAAGTGCTCCTGCACTTCTTGCACGATGTTTTCTCCAAATGGCGTTAATTGTACCACTTTTTCTCGCTTATCTTTGCCTGCCACTGTCTCCACATAGCCAAGTTCTACAAGCTTTTGTACAAGCCTCGTTACGCTCGGCTTTTCAATTGACATAAAGCTCGCAATTTCAACGAGCGAATGTGGCCCTTTATCAATTAAAAAACGCAATACTGCCCACTGTGAACTATAAAGTTGAAAGTGTTCCAGTTGCATATTGAGTTGGTTAGTAAACGGTCGGTACATTAAGCGATACTCATTAAAAAACTGCTGTTCAATCGTCATATTACCCCTCCTTATATAGTTAGCCTAGCTAACTATATAGCACTTTGTTCTTCTTGTCTAGATAGAAGCTTAAATATAGAAGCGATTCCTAGGCTTTACCAACAAAGATGGATTCAAATGGAAAAGCTTCTCTTTCTTTTTACTTATACGCATGATATGATAGCAACGAATCGATATTGATAATCATTATCATTTAAATGATTGAACTATCCAATAAGGATATACAATACTTTTCCAATAAATTTTTAAGGATGTGGCGATACAAGTGCAAGATTTATATGATGTAACGATTATTGGCGGTGGACCTGCAGGTTTATATAGCGCCTTTTATAGTGGATTAAGAGGCTTAAAAACAAAATTAATCGAAAGCCAAGAACAGCTAGGTGGAAAGGTGTTACTTTATCCTGAAAAGTTAATATGGGATATAGGCGGTCACCCGCCCATTTTAGGCGAACAATTTGTCAAACAATTAATTGCGCAAGCCAAAACATTTAAACCAACAATGCTAACAAGCACAAAGGTTGACTTTATCGAACGTCAAGGAGATTTATTTGTAATACATACAGCACAGGGAGAAAAACATTATTCGAAAACCGTTCTGTTAGCTGTTGGTGGTGGTATTATTAATCCGCAAAAACTGACGTTAGAAGGTGCTGAAAAATACGAAATGTCCAACCTACACTATACAGTCCAGTCTTATAAACGCTTTGTAAATAAAGATATTATTATTTCGGGAGGCGGAAATGCGGCACTCGACTGGGCAGTAGAACTTAGCCCGATTGCCAAAAACGTAACGATTGTCTACCGTAAGGACACGCTTTCAGCACACGAAGCAACCATACAAGAGGCGCTAGATGTTGGTGTACAAATCGAATGTAATACAACCATTACAAAACTATCTGCCAATCCAGATAAAACAGCGATTCAATTCATTACATGTGAAAATTCTCGGACCAACCAAAGCTATACACGCCAAATTGATGAAGTCATTGTAAGTCACGGTTATAATCGCGAAGCATCGCTCACATTTGATGAAGCCATTGCCATTCCTAAAAAAGATGACTATTATTTTGAAGGAAAAGCAACTGGCGAAACAGCACAACCCGGAATTTTTGCAGCAGGTGATATTTTATCGTTTGAAGGGAAAATTCATCTTCTACTTGGCACATTTCAAGATGCAGCAAACGCCGTTAACTCCATTAAAACGTACTTGGAACCAACGGCTCATCGACATGCAGTAGTATCCTCTCATAACGAAGTATTTAAAGAAAAAAATCGCTCGATTATCGAAAACAGCTTATCGAAATAAAGTAGATAAACAAAAGTGTTAGATTGACAGCAGTCAATCTAACACTTTTGTTGATACAAACTTGGTGCCCGTTTTTAGAGCGTATTCTTAGGGTTTACTGGCGATACTTGGGCTTTTAATGGCGATTTTCATAAAAAAGAGAATAAACGCGCCAAATTAAACGTCTATCCTCTTAAAGAAGAGTACAATAATTCCCCTTATTATCTAAATAGACTTAATAAAGACCCCATTTGCCTTAGCATATTAACCCCATTCGTTATTGTTCCTGCATGGCCCATCATTGCCTGTAAATTATTTGATAAATTTCCAAATCGAGAAGTTTGGGGTTGTTGATTGTTGAACGTAAAAGGTTGTGGACTATTAAAATTGAAGGGTTGTACGCGTCTACCTTGATTCATAGGATCAAAACTTTGTCTATATCTTCTTGGGACTGGTCTCCTTCTAGGATTTTGCGAATAATATTGCATCAATTCACCTCCTATACATAAAACGTTTATATAGTATACGTTTAGAAATTTTTTATGTTTAGACTTTTGAAGAACCTACATCAAAATAAATAGTATAGAAGCGTTCGATGGAAACCTATTGAAAACTTATAATTAGACATTTCGTTTTGCTTTTTATCCTATCGTTCGTTTCATTCCTCCACTAGGAACCATACTATTTTTCTTTTCATATCATACAAACAAGAAGAAAAAAGAAGGTGATCGTTATTCAAAAATCCAAATATCTCGAATTTTTATCTAAATTTGGCGTTGGCGGGGCACATCCTGGGGGCATGGCGTTAACAAAGCAACTTTTGAAAAATGAGAACATTACCAAACACTCTCAAATACTAGATGTAGGCTGTGGTACAGGCCAAACCGCCGCCTACTTAGCATCTCATTATAAAGCAAATGTTACGGGCATTGATAACAATGCCATTATGGTTGAGAAGGCTCAAAGCAGAATGGCAAAACACTCCCTACCAGTTCAAATTATTAAAGGTTCCGTTGAACAACTACCTTTAGCTAAACAACAATTCGATTTCATAATTGCGGAATCTGTTCTGTCCTTTGTCAACAAGCACAAAGCGCTCAACGAAATTTATCGTTTATTGAAATTTGGTGGTCAGCTAATTGCGATTGAATTTACGATACAACAAGAACTTGACGACGTGAGTGCGGAGGAAATCAAACAATTTTATGGCTTTGATCTGTTGTTCACGAAAAAAGATTGGGTAACACTATTTAAACAAACTGGTTTTCAGACGATTCACATTCGCAAAAATAAATCTTTTTCTTCAGCGCCTGAATTTCACTACTCACAGCAGATTGAGCCTGAATTGTACAAAGTCATGGAGCAAAACATTGAGATGAATGTAAAATACGATGGGGTATTGGACTATCGAATTTATTATTGTACGAAGTAAGTTAAGGCGCGTATACTTTTCTTCTAAATAAAGAAAAGCATACGCGCCTTTTAAATAATTATGGAGATGTGCCCCTTATGTAGCGCATAGCTATTTTGAATAGGTGTGAGGAACAAAGCTGTGGAATGTAGCTATTCTGCTATTTTATCAGTTCTATAAAGTGTTTTAAAATTCGGGCGGTTAAACCCCAAATCGTGTATTGCTCATAATCAAAAAACCATTCTTCCATTGACCGCGTTCGCCATTTATACTGCGCACCATTAACAATTTTATCAAATGGAAAATCGATTGAAGGCATTGGTTCAACCGATACTAAATGCATATATGGCTCATAGTTTAATAACCAGTCAATTGGTACGGTCAATACTTCTTCCACTTCGTCTTTGTTGTATTCATGAATAATTTGATTGGTATCAATAATCGCTACAAATGGGTACGTTACAAATGAAGAAGATGTAATATATGGACTTAATGGTCCTACAACATGTACCGTTGTTGGATCGATGCCTAACTCTTCATGCGTTTCCCGTAACGCTGCAGCTAATGGAGATGCATCTGTGGCATCAATTCGCCCACCTGGAAAACTAATATCTCCTGGTTGCTTTCTCATTGTCAATGACCGTACTTCAAAAAGAATATGCCACTTGTCATCCACTTGTACTAATGGAATTAAAACGGCCGAACGAAAAGCAGTCTCTTCTCCAATAAATAGCGATTGATTTTGCTGTAACTGATGCTTCAATTTATCTAGAAACATGAGATTGTGCTCACCTCAATAGTTCATATTGTATTTTATCGTATCATGAATTAGTAGTTGGATAAACACTATCATATTCCAACTTTCAAATATGATAGTGTTACAATATCAAAGTAAAGGAGACAAGCAATCCTCCATCTGCATTGTTTAAGGTTGTAATAATATCTTACCGATACTTTTGCGACTTTCCAGTAAAGTATGTGCCTGAGCACCGTCTTCAAGAGCAAAAATAGTCGGCTCAGAAATTTTTATCTTACCATCTATAATCCAGTCGAACAGTTGTTGTGAACGTATTTTTCTTTCCTCAAAGGAAGTCAGTACATTCCAAAGGTCTCCCCCCGTTAACGTTTTCGAAGTATCCATTAACAGACGAGGATCCACCGCCACAGGATCTCCCCCTGACATGCCAAAAAACACCACTGTTCCACCGATTTTTGTTGCCTCTAAACTATCTTGCAGTGTAGAGCCTACCGATTCGTACACAACATGAACCCCTTGACCATCAGTAGTATCCTTCACATGTTGCACCCATTGCTCTTTATATAAAAAGATATGGTCCGCCCCGATGGCGTATGCTACTTGCGCTTTTTCTGTTGAAGATGTGAGACCAATGACGTTAGCCCCTTTTAACTTAGCCATTTGGATTAAGTTTTGACCAACACCACCTGCCGCTGCGTGAATTAAGACCGTATCACCTGGTTGAATCGCATAGCTATCTGTCACTAAATATTGTGCCGTTAACCCTTGTAATAATATGGCAGCTGCCGTTTCAAAAGATATTTCAACTGGTAATAACATCACTTTATCATGTGGCACTGCCACTAATTCAGCATTCGCAAAGGGTACGTCCGCAAATGCAATGCGGTCGCCTACTTGGATATTGTGTATATTTGCACCGACTTTTTCAACGACACCAGCCCCTTCATAGCCTAAAATAAATGGTGGCTGACCTGCTAAATGATAATTGCCTTTCCGTCGATAAATATCAGCAAAATTTAACCCAACGGCCTTTGTTCGTACTAAAACTTCGTTATCTGTCAGAATAGGATCAGCTACTTCTTGATATTGTAATACTTCTGGTCCACCAAATGTTTCAAAAACTAATGCTTTCATTTTCTAACCCCTTGTTAAATGTATGTAGCACTATATTACGCTAAAGAAAAAGGTCAATACAACTCTTTAAGCTTGAAAAAAAGTCAGTAGTGAAAGCATTCACTACTGACTACTTGCCTTACTTTGCTGTTAACGTGACATTATCAGCAGTTGCCCAATTGTTAATGGGTAGCACTTTATATGTGCCACCAGCCTTTAATGTTTGGTCCTTTACATCAAATATCCCGACAGCACCTTTACGAGATGAATAGCGATATTGTGCTTGTAAAGTCGAGCCATCTTCAGCCTGCAATTCGACACTGCGACCTGCAAATAACTCCATACCAGGATCCTGATCGAGTGTCACTTGGAATGATGTAGCATCAATTGGTTCAACTGACTTAATCGTTAAAGGCGCTATGTCAGTTGCTTTGAAGGTTGGATTTTTTATCGTTGCCCAGTCAGCTGACACGGTATAGTTTGTCCCCGCCTTTAACGCTTTTCCTTCTGGCAAGCGGAATTTTGGTGCTTGTCTGCCATCTGCAGCTTGTGTAAACAACACATAATCAGCTTGTAACTTTTCACCATTTTCTGCAGTCACTGTTACGACACGATCCCGTAAAGAGGAAATGACCTGATACTGCTTACCTTTTTCGTCCTTATTGTCATCATTCAATTGGAACGACAAGTCACCTCTCGCCTCTTTATAGGCTTCAATAATATTCGAATAATCAGTTACACCTTCATCTTTAAATGATTCAATTTCAAAAGTATCATTTGTCACTTGTTTCGTTTGGCTGAGCGTTATTTTTTCATCGATGCCATCAAAGGCCTTTGTTTCACCATCTTTGTATCTTAGTGTGTAGTTTGTTCCTGCCTTCTGCATAGTGACTGGCACAATATACGTACTTGTAGCACCAATTTTCAAGCGTGGCACATTGACAATACTTAAATCATGATTGAATGAAAAGGCTTTTTTTATTGTATCTAAATTTTCTACTTTCACACCTTCTTCGGACAATGGTTCAGAAAAAGTGACTTGTAAAGTCATGATGTTTATTGGCTTTATTTCTGTGATTTGCACTGCTTCTTTTGCTATCTCGTTTTTTGTTTCTTGTTGTGCTTGCCCTTGCTTGGATGTCTCCTGTTTATTGAGAAAATTACATCCTGTTAACGTTAGCAACCCTGTTAAAAGAATGGGTATCATAATGCTTTTTTTCATAGTCAATTGGCTAACCCCTTTCGAATTTTTTGCACACGAATCCTTCAACATCGCAATTAGTTGGTCTACCTCCGTTACCATTCTTGCCCACTCCGTAAGATTGTTATACGTAGGGGGTTGATACTCATTGCAAAGATTTCAAGTCAAAAAAACTAGTATGCTAGGAGAAATTTTTAGCATACTAGTTTAAAAGGTTTTTAGTTCATGTCATTTGTCGGTTTATTTTTATTCATTGCTTTCATCGCGAATTCAACGAATGCGACAAGTATTAAAGATAGGCCAAATAGCGGCATCATAACACCTAATAGAACGATTATCACGATAAAAGGAATCGAGATTTTCTGTGATAATTGAGGGGGTGCTGATAGTAGGCCTTTTTTCTTGCGCAATAACCATGTACGGAATCCCCAGAAAATAACACCTAAAAAGGCTACACAAACGAGTAAGTTAATTAGCTTATTTGGCCAACCAAATAAGTGACCTTCATGTAACGGAATTCCCCATGTGAACCATTTTGCCAAAATGCCATAGTCATCATAGTTTACCTTAGAAATAAAGTCACCACTATATTGGTCAAAGTACATTGTCGCTTCGTCATAAGGGCTCACATCGAGTCCTGTTACCCCTGTATTACTTGATTTAGCCACGGTAAAAACACCGTCATTACTTGTCGGATAAATAATGGAATATGGCTTTGTAATGCCATTAGCCTCAATTTGTTGTTGTAAACTTGCCACATCTAACTGATTTTCGTTTCTGCTTGTACTTGCAGCACCCATTCCATGGTGTGCATGTTTAGACGAAGATGGTGCTTCTTCCTGACGTGTTGCCCACGGAATTTCACTCATATCAGATGTCGGCGGTTGTTGTTGTAATAACGGAATACCGAAGGACGGATTATCTTGTGCTGCTGTATATATAAAGTTCCCCATAAATGCAGACCAAGGTAATCCAGTAAAAATGATAATAACCATTGGAATTGTAATAATCGTTCCAAGTAGGGCGTGCCATTTTCTATTTTTTTGTCGTTTATTTGCTTGTTTTACTTTCTTTAATACTTTTCCTTTAAAGGTCATGTATAGACCTGATAGCAATAAAAAGATTGCCCAACATGCCGCTAATTCTACTAAATAATTGACTACCGTTCCACCAACAAACAAGGAGCTATGTAAGCTTCTTAACACATTAGAAAATGTGTATGTAGGGTCTTGATGACCAACAATTTGATTATTATCATCTAAAAACACATAGCGTTGATCGCCTTCACTATTTGACAGTGTTAATCGTGTATTGTAAGGCTCATCTAACTCAATAATTTTGGTTGTTGTATAACCCGCAAATGCCGCTTCCGCTTGTTGAACCCCTTCGTCGATTGTCAATACTTCGGTTTTGTTACTATTGCCAAAGAAGTAGTCCTCATATAAATGATCTTCTACATCTGTATAAAACAAGTACCCAATGCCACTTAATGTCAGTGTGATTAGAAGTGGTGTAATAAATAATGCCGCATAAAAATGCATTCGCCAAAAACTTGAATAAGTTGCATTTTTCATCTCTAGTTCTCCAATCGATTTTATATTAAAAGCAAATTTATTATATAAAATAAAAGTGAAATAAGAATGAAGTCCTAGAAAAAAAATTAATAAAATAAAAAGACTACTCTCGCATCCCTTTAATGGGTTGTCGAAAGTAGCCTACCGCTATTTTTAGCCGATTATTTCTTTTCTAACATTGCAATAAGCTGTATAAATGTCTGAATGATGCGCTTCATCTTGCCCAAAAAATTGTTCGACAAGCTCATTTAACGTTTTTCTAGCTCCATCAAACTGCTTTTGCATAATTTCATATTTAAAAAGATTTTCATAATACTCGATAACATGTGGATTCATGTGATACACTCCTTCATTTTTAGCATAAAAAAACATCTTTCCTTCTTTAGAAAGATGCCTACTATGACAAATACACGACATAATACGTCGATGGCCATGACAGAAAAAGCATTCTATTATGCATAGAAGCTACCCTTTTGACAATCGTCGTACTATGAGCATGCAGAAGAAATTCTCTAGTCACACTCAACACCCCCTATCCTCGTAGGTTTTTTGGTTGTACTAGATAAAGGCAGGTCTCCTGGCTTATGTTCATCACACGTTTCACCTTCCCATTACACAAACGTAACAGTGGTTTTTTGAAATGTGCTCCCATTTACAGTTGCGGGACAGCGTCGGCTTTTCACCGATCTTCCCTTTTAAACAAATCGAAATTCGATTTGTACCTCTATCTTATTATTCCGTTTTTATTATTATACCATAAAGAATTATGTACGTTGACATGTGTATATTATTTCGTGAACATGATACTTATCATGTAGCAAAGATGATTGTAAAGTTGATACTACTTAAAGCCAAATATCATAAGCCCCTCCTTCACATTGGCAAAGTTTTAGTCATGTAGGATTGTTCAACCCCTTAGTTTTACTTTTTGAATTAAATGACCTCTTTAAAGCCTATTCGATGAATGATCAGACGATAGTCAGCGTATCCTTCTTCGGTCAGATACTGCTCATATTCGCCATAGACAATTACAGGCATATTGTTTTTATATGCGTGCTTCAAATTGCTAAGAAGTTTTTCGTTCACGTCAGAATTAGCGCCCTTATAGTGACAATTTACAAGCACAGAGTATTTACTTAGATAAAAAGATTTAGTGCCATCACTATGCTCTTTGAGTCCATCTGAAAGAATACCGGCTGTCCACAATAGAGGAAAATGTATTGCATAATAACTATCCTGCATGCCTAATTCTTTCAGCAGCACATTTGTATATTTATCTTGATCCTCAAAAGTAGAGTCCAGCTCTAACGTATCAAGACGTATTTCTCCTACGTTGTCATACTTTTCAAAACTCGAATCTTCTCCGTCTAAAATGTCCGACTCTTGAAGTTCTACTACCGTTGCTTGATTTTCTCCGATAGCAGTATGCTCAGGTGGTACTATATAATCTGCGCCGCCCCGTTCCTCTATTCGTTCTTTCGCTGCCTCCAAACTATCTTCACTGAACATAGACTCTACCTGTTCTTGCGTATAAATTTCCTTTTCCACTTCGCCCATAGATGCTTCTTCTGGCTGCGAACTACACCCTGCAATCATTAAAAGTAAAGGTGCGAAAATTGTTATAACTACGCTTGTTATTTTCATATTACATACTCCTCTCTCTCGTTCAATTTTATTCGAACTCTTTTATAATACCTCAAATAAAGTATATTTGGACAACTGTTTCCATTTGTAATAAAAATAGCCAATTCTCCAAAGTAGGTCTATTTTATATTTAACCAATTATAAAAAAGCGCTGGACGTTTCAATAAGGAATAGCTTCTATTAAAAAGATGAGCCCCTACAAGTATATGGCTTTTAACGTGCTTACTTTAATATCTACAGCAATTGAAATAGGCCAATACAGTTTGACCTGTGCTGCTCATACAACCTTATGCATTTCATGTTTCAAGTCATAACATCTGTCTATTTTCATCAAACCATTTCCTTTTTATATAATAAAAGCCCTCCACAATCAGCTGTGGAAGGTAAAAGAACTAGTCCTCTTTAATTAATTTTTATAATGAATTTGCTAAAAAACATACCACTTGTTCCATTTAGTCTGTTAAAGAATTGTGTACATTGACACTATTCAAATAGATTACTAATATCTAGTATAGTGGCAAATTTTCCATTTAATACATATTAATGCAATATTCATATATCGTTGTATAGCTTACTAAATCGAGTTGCAACAAAGTCAATTTTTTTTGCAACAAATCGAAAATTCATGGTAAGAACAAACCGGTGTTGCTACGATTAAAACTGAAAGGAGAACAACATGAAATTCAACTTTATTTGGAAAAACAAACAACCGTCATCTGAAATTGACATTATTAGTCATCCATCAAATCAAACATTACTTTCTACATTGGAACAGCATTTTTTACAATCTATACCATTAAGTGCAACAGATTTTAAAACAAATCGGCAGGTACTGATTGACCTCCATACTATCGAAGCCATTGAAGCAGCTGGTCATTTTACTAAAATCTTTTTAATAGATGGTACTGAACTATTACTGAATAAGATTTTAAAAGAACTAGCTTACTTAGAATCTTTTAGATTAGTACGCATTAACAATTCAATGATTTTAAATTTGAATCAAATCCAGTCGTTTGCATCAGGAAGCCACGCAAGACTGGAAGTTATAACAAAACAACAAAATAAGTATATTGTCAGTAGACATTATGCAAAATCTATTAAGGAGAAATTAATATGATCAAAGACTTAAAAAACAGCTTTATGTCCACTTCATTTTTGGGATTGATTTGGATTGTGTTTTTAATAACACTTTTTAATTTACATAAAGAACTGGTCAACTTTTATTATATTTGGAATTTAATTGGTATTAGTGTACTACTTGGTATCGTTTTTGGTATCGCCTACCCTTACTTATGGAACTACTCCACATTAAAAGGTACGTTCAAAATTATCATTAGTACGTTTTTAAATTTTTTCTGTGGCGTAGGCATGGTCTACCTTTTTTCAGGGCAAATGTTAGCATTTATTCAACCTTATTTGTTGCTGATTTTCGCCATCACGTTGATCGGTCATATCATCGGATTTTACTTTTTCTCAAAATATGAAAATAAAAGACTAGCAGCTAGCTTGAATCAATCGCTAGAACATGAAGGAGACAGAAAATGAACATTAATACTAGCTTACACGTCCTATTAAATGATATTGCGCAAAAACAAAAGAAGGGGCTCCCGTTTATCATGGCTTCCCTCTTTATTTGGGGAGTGATTACAACAATCGCATTACTTCCTATAGATTTAATGATTAAAAACATTGGCATTTTATCTTGTGGTGCTTTACTGTTTCCCGTTTCCATTGTTTGTGCCAAAATAGTAAATGTCGATTTATTTTATAAAGAAAATCCATTGATTAATGGTCTGCTGATTGCGACAAACAATCAAATTTTATACTTAATCATTTGTATTCTTCTATTAATTAAAGCACCGATGTTGGTCTTACCTGCATATGCAATTATTTACGGTGCCCATTTGTTACCCTATGCATTTTTTTACCAATCAAAAAACTATCAATATAGCTCTATCTTTATTTGTATAGCCATTTTGGTAAGTATGCTATTCTTCCATTTAAATAGTATGTATATCCCGATAATCGTAGAGGTTGGTGTACTTTTCTTATTTTTAATGTTAAAGAAGGAAATAAAAAAACATAGGGAGCTCTAGTCTTCCTATGTTATTCATCTTATTTATCTGTTTGTTCTTGCTTCTTTTTCAAATACTCCGCACGTATTTTTTCAATTTGCTGCTTTTTATCAAATTTGGCAGGTTTGTTTTTTTCATGATACTTTGCCACAGCTACCTTACCTTTAGTATCCAATTGATATTTCCCCACGCTTGTTCACCTACTTTACTCGTCGTTAACAAAATCTACTCAACACATATACTATACCTTATTTTACTGAAGTAAACCTTATTCGGGTACTGCTTACCATGCTTAAATCCATAAAAACAGAATAAAATACTCTTTATAAGAAAAATTATGAAGGAAATGTTTCTATATGCACAACTCATGTTTTACAAAGGTTCCTCTTACATAGGTTACCCTTCTCAAATGTAGATTTATTTTCACCTTACTTCGGGGCAGCATTATAATGAGCAAGCAAACTTTACAAGTTGATTGCGTGGAATGCACGACACTCTTGTATGGCAGCACGAGAGGAAAATCCACTTTTGTGGCGTAACACCATAAAAATTAGTGCTAGCCCTGCCTGCGAACAATTTGCTAAAAAACCCCCTAAGCACTTTTACGCTTAGGGGGCTGTCTCAATTAGTACGTTGATTGTTGGATTTGTTGACGCAATGTTTTGGTAGCTGCCACCATATTGGCAAGTGCCGCAATAGTTTCTGGCTCTTTTCTCGTTTTCAACCCGCAGTCTGGATTGACCCAAAATTGATTAGTCGATAATACTTGTAGGCTATCTTGCATGATTGTTAACATTTCTTGTTCATTCGGTACACGAGGGCTATGAATATCGTAAACACCTAATCCAATCCCTTTTTCATATGGACGGATGTGTAGCGATGCAATCAGCTCTCCATGGCTACGAGACGTCTCAATAGATAGTACATCAGCATCGAGTGCACTAATTGGTTCTATAAAATCATTGAACTCACAATAACACATATGTGTATGAATTTGAGTTTCATCCTTTACGTTCGCCGTTGCTAGCTTAAATGCATTCACGGTCCAGTCCAAATAAGCGCCCCAATTTTCCGTGCGTAATGGCAAGCCCTCACGCAAAGCAGGTTCATCGACTTGAATAATAGCAATACCGGCCGCTTCGAGTGCCTCTACCTCTTTCCTTAAAGCAAGTGCTATTTGATAGGTCACATCTTTCCGTGGAATATCATCCCGTACAAAGGACCAGTTTAGGATTGTTACTGGCCCCGTTAACATTCCTTTCACGTAGCGATTTGTTAAACTTTGAGCATAGACTGTTTCTTTCACTGTCATAGGTGTCGCCCAAGCAACATCTCCGTAAATAATCGGTGGCTTCACACAGCGGGAGCCATACGATACGACCCAAGCTTTTTCTGTAAAAGCAAACCCTGTGAGTTTTTCACCAAAGTATTCCACCATATCCGTACGTTCGAATTCACCATGCACAAGTACGTCGATCTCTAAATTTTCTTGTATTTCAATCCAACGTTTCGTTTCTTGTGCGACAAATGTTGCATAAGCTTCATCGGACAACTGTTTCTTCCGCCATGCACTACGTGTCCGTTTTACCTCATCCGATTGAGGGAAGCTACCTATTGTAGTCGTTGGGAATAACGGTAATTGAAGTGCCTGTTGCTGAATTCGTTGACGCGTTTTAAAATCACTTTGCCGTTCAAAATCCTGTGTTGACACTGTTTGTACTGCCCTGTGAACAGCCTGATTATTTCGAACAGGATGTTTTTTTAACGCTTCGATCGCCTTCATACTTTCGGAAATAGTGTAATTTGTTGCATGATTTTTTTCGTTTAAATACTTTGCTACCTCTGTTAGTTCCACTAATTTCTCATCTGCAAATGCAAGTGCATTTTTTAAGACTGGCTCTAATTTTGTTTCTAGTGCTGTGGAGATTGGCACATGCTGTAAGCTGCATGATGATTGAATCCATAGCTCCTCGGCACTGGTCAGTTGTTCAATTGCTCTAACTGTTGTACTAACCTCTGCTAAATTAGCGCGCCAAATATCTCGTCCATTAATAACGCCGGCTGCCAATACTTTATCCTGTGGAAAACCAAATTGACGTAGCGCCTCCATATTATGCGTATAGCCATGCACAAAATCTAAACCAATTCCTTTTACTGGTAGTTCGATAAGCATTTTATAAGCTGATAATGATTCAAAATAAGTTTGTAGCATGATGTTCGCCTCGGGGACAGTTGCTGCTAATTGTATATAGATTTCTTGCACTAGTTTAACCTCTGTCTCATCTAATGAGGTAACTAAGGCAGGCTCCTCCAATTGAATCCAATTAGCACCGGCTGTAACGAGTTCTTTGATAACCTGCGTATAAAGTGGTAATAGTGCTAAAATAAATGCAACTTGCGATACTTTATCGTAGCCTTTTGTTAGCTTACAAAAGGTATAGGGCCCAATCAGCGTTGGTTTGGCTGTAATACCAAATGCTTCTTTCACTTCAAGGAAATCCGCAAGAATTTTATTTTCTGTTAACTCCAGAGCTTGCCCTTCAAATTCTGGTACGATGTAATGATAGTTTGTATTAAACCACTTTGTCATTTCGCTGGCGACTGCATCCTGATTACCACGCGCGATTCCGTAATATGTTTGTAATTCCACTTTGCCTCCTTGCCAACCAAAGCGCTTGGGAACTAAGCCAAACATTACTGCTGTATCGAGCATTCTGTCATATAGTGTGAAATCCCCAACAGTCACAATATCTAAGCCAATACGGAGCTGCTTATCAATACGAGCAAGACGAATTTCCTTCATTTTTTGTAAAAAATCAATTTCTGTCAGCTCATTTCTCCAAAAGGCTTCTAATACTTTTTTCCATTCACGTTCTCCCCCTATATATGGGTAACCAATTGCTGTCGTTGAATACGTCATATCCTTCTCCCCTTTAATTAAAATAAAAAAACCATCTTCCTTTTCAGGAAAATGGTAGTCATTGTCAATACAATTTAGCTATGATGAAACGATACGATAAAGGTTGATTATCGTATAAAGATTCGTTGTCGCACAGTGCCAATTGGGTCACATCTCACCACCTATTTCCACGTAGGTTATTTGGTGTGTACTAGATATTGGTAGGTCTCCTGGCTTCTCATCAACACGCCTCACAGCCTTCCCAGTCTCCCAGTGGCATTTGTGAATTGCTCCGATTTACAGTTGCGGGACAGCGTCGGATTTGCACCGACTTCCCTTTTAAGCCAAACTTTCATTTGGCACCAACTCTTACACAATATTTAATTATGTTGTTACTATAACATATATTTTTCTGAAAAGTATAACTTTTCTAAAATCAATTTATTGATTAAGTACTTATTTGCTGTCAAAATAAACGATACTTGTTATTAAGGAAATATTATTCTAATAAAAGATAGACTTATTATCATACTTTAGAAGGTATTCCAAGTAGTGAAGCGAAGTATATAGTTATACGTAAATATAAAGGAATTAAAGGAGGATTATGATGATTGTCGGTTTACATCACGTACAGCTTACCATTCCAAAAGATTGTGAGGAACAGGGGAAAGCGTTTTATTGCCATGTACTGGGGCTAAAAGAAATAGAGAAACCCACCTCTCTTCAAGGACGTGGGGGCTTTTGGTTACAAGTAGGAAATCAAGAAGTACATGTTGGGACAGAGGACGGGTTTGATCGATATACAACAAAAGCGCATATTGCCTATCAAGTTGACAACGTAGCGCATTGGAAGAACGTCTTATCCGAACACCAAATCGAAATAATTGATTGCGTGCCAATTCCACATGTTGAACGCTTTGAATTTCGAGACCCTTTCGGTAATCGAGTAGAGATGATGCAACCCATCTAAATGACAAAAGCAGCCAATATTGCAAAGTGGCTGCTTTTATTGTTTATAATTTAAAATGCTGTACTTCTTTGTTTAAACGTTCAGCCATCGAAGCGAGATCATCTGTATTTTTTGAAATTTCATCCATCGTTACGACTGTCTCGTCGATTGTTGCAGTCGTTTGCTCTACACCTGCTGCGGACTGTTCGGATATAGCAGCAATTTCATCAATAGAACGATTGATGTGCTCTGTTGTTGTTGAAATACCTTGTAAATTTTCTGTTATTCCTTGAATATTACTAAACATACTATTAACCGCAGAGGCTATTTGTTCAAAGGTTGTATTGGTATTCGTAATTTGCTCTGTTCCTCTTTTTACTTCTTCATATCCCGTTTGAAGGGAAGCTGTTACACCAACCGTTTCGTTTTGAATGCGCCCCACAATTGATGATATATCTGTGACCGAATAAGAAACCTGTTCCGCAAGTTTGCGCACTTCAGCAGCTACAACTGCGAAGCCTTTTCCCTGTTCTCCAGCCCGTGCCGCCTCAATTGCAGCATTTAACGCTAATAGGTTTGTTTGATTGGCAATATCGTCAATAACTGATACTAACTTAGAAATTTCTTGCGATTGTCTATTTAACCCTGCTACTTTTGCAACAGCCTCTTGCACGATCGTATCAATGGCAAACATTTGCTGTGTCGATGTGTTCATTAATTGTTGACCGCTTGTCGTAAGTTGTAATACTTCACTTGAATAGCCTTGTAAATCAATGCCTTGTGCATTTGCTTGTTGGACATTTACTTTAAATGTATCAATTATTTGCGCTAAGTCACTTGCATTATGTGCTTGGGATTCCGAACCACCCGCTAACTCAAGCATCGTCAATGCTATTTGTTCTGCACCTGTTTTTACATCTAGCGAAGATTGTGCAAGCTGCTCACTATTTGCAGCTACATTGCCCGCAACAACATGGATTGATCCAATAATTTCATGAAGTTTTTGATTGAGCGTGTTTGTCGATTGTACCAGCAAGCCAATTTCATCTTTCATTCTTTCTGGCAATGGAGGCTGACTTATATCGCCATCTGCCATTTGCGATATTTTTTCAATTACCGCTTTTATCGGATTAGCAATCATATGCGCTGATATGTAAGCGGTTACAATTGCGATTAAAGTTATCATCACGCCTATTGCTAACCCTACATTCAGTGACTCTTTCGATTGGGCAATCATTGCCTGTCCTAGCTCATTAATAGAAGCTTCTCTTGCCTGCGCAAGCCCCTCATAACCTTTTCTAACCTCTGTAGCAAGCGAGTCAATAGAATTTAAGTTTTGTATAGCCAATTCTACATTTCCTTTATCATATTCATCAAACACTTTCGTTTGCACAAAACCTCGCCATTCCCTTGCTTTTTCTACAGTTTTCGATAGATTTGTATCAGTTGATAATTCCGTTAATAGTTTATTATTTTCTTCAGCAATTTTTACGTATGCTTCAAATTCTTTTTTATATTTCTGATCACCAGTCAGAACATAGCTTTTTGCAGCAGTTGTTCGAACACTGATTGTGGATGCTAACTTTTCATTTGCTGTTAGCAACTGTAATTCTTTATAAACAATTTCTTCGCCAGCAGAAATGACACGCTTATTGGCAAAGTAGCTATACGTGTTAAAACAAGCAATAAAAAATACAACAATGAAAAATGCACTCAAAATTTTTGCTCGAATGGTTTTGAACCTCAGTTTCTGTAACATACCATTTTCCCCTTTCGTTAGTGAAATTTTATCAATTACTTCTATGAAACAACATTTTTCGCTAGCTTTTGAGGATGAAAGTCTTGCTTGTTTTCTCCCTAAATATAACATATTATCCCTTTAACTCCCATGACTCGAACTATGTATTTCATAACAAAAGATGATAAGAAATAAGATTGTAAAGCGTGCTTATATAAGCATTATTCGAGCAAAAAAGTTATTTTTCTATCATAAAATATTCTTAATTTGATTTATAAAATTCGTATGGCAGTACGCTCTATTGCCACATTGCTTATCATTTTTTAAGTATTCTGACTTCCTTTTAAATTCTATTGTAATGTTATTTAATATAGAAAAAGATCCGATTGTTTATAACACAATCGTACTTTTATCATCACAAACTGAAACATTTGTAATGAAACTGTAAATTCAAGCGATAAAGCCTTTACTATCAAGGTTTTCAGGTAGGTTGACGTGCACTGTGGAAACATTTACCTAGCAGAACCCCGTGTTTTTCATGCTACGATTATTGCAATGGCAAGCAAACAGAAAAATTTACTGCTCGCTTACAGGAGGTAAAAAACAGCATGAAAAAACATTTTTTAACAACTACATTAGCATTGTCGATTGGGTTTAGCTCATTCGGAATCGTTCAAGGTACATTTGAACCGATAAAAGTGGAGGCAGCGACGACAAATGCGCAAAATAATGACCAGGCCGTTGCAGCAAAGGCCGATCAACTGATTCAAACAGGGAAAAGCTTAATTGGTAAGGCTACATACAGTAATAGCGTGTACAAGTCTACATATCCTTACAAATTTTCTTGTGCTTCATTCCTTATGTATATTTTTGAAAAGAATGGTGTAGATCTTGGTACGTATAATGAAAATTACATGATACAACAAGGGACATATGTTGCAAGAAACCAATTGCAAAAAGGTGACTTAGTATTCTTTAAAAGTAAAAAAACAGGCACGGATCCTGATCATGTAGGCATGTACATTGGTAATAACAAAATTATTCATATGGCTGATTCCAAGCAAAATATTGTCATTTCAGATATGAATAGTAAGCCATATTATAAAGACAATTATGTATCTGCTCGCAGAGTATTACCAACATTATTATCTGCCAACCCCGCAACAAAGGGCGATAAAATCGTAGAAAATGCGATTACTTATAAAAATAAAGCAACCATTAGTTCCACAATAAATGAACAAAGTTTACGTTTTACAGCACCTGGTTTCGTTGAATATGTCTACCGTAAAAGTGGCGTAAAACTTGGTACTACAAACTTAAAAGAACTTATGGCGAAAGGAACTACGGTGTCACGTGCCAATTTGAAAAAGGGTGACTTAGTATTCTTTAATGGTGTGAAAGGTTCGAAAAACCCATCGCTTGTAGCTATCTACGCTGGCGATCAACGTCTCATCATCCCAACTTCAAGCGGTGTTACGACAAGAGTACTATTTGTTGATTATTATAAGGAACATTATTTAACAGCAAAACGAGTATTTTAAAAGACAAACAATCTAGCAATAAACATTTGAATGACTGCTAGCAATATATAAACATAAACATAGCATACAAAGCAGTGTCATTGACACGTTTGTATGCTATGTTTTCGCTTTAAATGGTTGGATGGAATTTTACATCGTTAAAGTCTTGCTTGTCATTGCTACCATAAAGATTGCCCTGCTATGCTGTTAGATTTCCTTTAGATGATTGGCAAATTCAATCATGGATCTACTCGACATTGGGCCTTTTATAAGCACAATCGTATCTTGGTCAAGTTTTGGTTTGAGTAATTCTAAAACTCCTGCAACATCTTTAAAAACATGAACTTCCGCAGTAGTGCCATCTTTTTTTGCTTGTTCTGCTATATGTTCGGCTCTTTTTCCAATAGTAATCAGCATTTGAATATTTCGCTCAGCCACCATGGAGCCAATCTCACGATGATACTTCTCTTCGAAAAGACCCAATCGCTTTATATCACCTAATATAAGGATTATTTTTTTATCTTTTCCTATCGTATCTAAAACTTTCAAGGCTGCTTCAACCGATGTAGGATTATTCGTCCATGTATCATCTACGATAGTACTTCCTTTAAGACCGGTTGACATTTCTAGATGCCTTGCCATCGGTTTAAATGTTTTTAAACGTGAGATTGCATTCTGAATGGACATGCCCATTTCTTTTGCAGCAACGATGGCCGCTAATGCATTATATACTTGGTGTTCTCCATAGCCAGGTACAAATACTGTATATTTTTCCTTAGCTACTTGCAGGGTAAATTTCATACCGTTGTTTATAAATTGCATGTTCGAAGCTTTATAATCGGCTTTTCCCTGAACCCCAATCGTAATAATTTTCCCTTTAAACGTATGCAGAGGAATTTTTTTTGTGTTTTCATCATCTGCATTGATGATTAACGTGCCATCTTCAGCTATTCCTTCTAAAATTTCAGATTTAGCTTTTATATAGCCTTCAAGATTTTTACAGCCATCTAAATGATGGACACCGATGTTTGTAATAATACCAATCGTCGGTCGATAAATCATACATTGATGCTTAATATTCCCCGTATTCCCTAGCCCTAATTCAAAAACCGCTGCTTTTGTCGTTTCATCGATGCCTATTAAATAAGGTAAAGATTGGCGAGGTTCATTTTTGCTACTAATAGATGCCTGCACATTCCAGTCTTTGCTCGCAATATGTTTAATCATTTCTTTTGTAGTTGTTTTTCCACATGTACCCGTTAATGCGACTACTGGTATGTCAAATAGCCCTCTATAATACTCAATAAACTTCCAGTATGCCTGCAACGTACTTTTCACTCGAATAACTGTTGTATTCGGTAGTGCTTTTTTTAGTTCTTCTAAAGGTTTATCTGAAATAACGAGGGATGGTCCCTTTTTATCGATTTCTTCCCAATTAATGGTCTCACTTCTATTGATAAACATGAGTGTATTCTTTTGCGTCAAATCATGGCGATTATAATAGATGGCATGTTTGATAAACCATTGCTCAGAACCACTTACTAAATCCCCTTGTAGTAACTTTCTAACCACAGTCACGCGAATATTTTGCACGTGAACTCCTCCCCCCTCTCAGTATAGTATGAAATATAATCACTAGAAGTGTGGGTAATGAAGAACCATTCTACCCTATTTCTAGTAACAACTATTATTTGATGACATGCTTTATCCTTTATTTAAAGCGCTCCTTTCTAGAAGATTACTATACAATATTATGATATGACTTTATGCGACACAGTCTTTAACCAGCTTTCATGACAAGTGCATTATTGCCTAGAATCATTTTCTTTTGGCAACGTTTTTTTAACTTTTAAATCAGCGGCCAGTTGGGAAATTTGCTTACTATACATATCTCCTTTTATTAGAATAATCGTATTCTCATCTACTATTTCATGTAATAACTTATAAACGAGAATATTATTATTAAATATATAAACGGGCTTACTAAAGCCTAATTTTACTGCACGATCAGCCATAATTCGGGCGTGCTCTCCAATAGTAATAAGAACATCTACACCAATTTTATGGATTAATTCTCCTGCTTGCTCATGGATAATATACCCCCAGGACCCTAAATCCGTAATCGTTCCGATAATGGCAATTTTTTTCTTGCCTTCTCCTAATGAATTTAAGACCTTTAAAGCAGCTTCTAAGGACGTTGTTGTTAAGCTCCAAGTATCGTCGATCAATATAGAACCATTGATTCCTTCAAAAAGTTGTAGTTGCTTATTCACTTTCTTGAATGTCGCTAATTGTTTAATCGCTACGGAAATCGGTACACGTAATTCATGAATGGCCGCAATCGCTCCCAATGCATTATAGACTTGATGTTCTCCAAATCCAGGAACGAAAACTTCATATTTTTTCTTTTTATGATGCAATGTAAACTGCATACCATTTTCTACATAGCGAATATGACTTGCTCTATAATGGCATGATGCTTGCTGGCCGATGTAAATAATACGTCCTTTAAATTTCGATAAATCAATTTTTCGTATATTGACATCTTCTGCATTGAGAATTAATGCACCATCTGGATTCACTATTTCAACCATTTCACCTTTCGCCTGTATATAACCTTCCAAAGTTTTACAGTAGTTTAAATGGTGCGCGCCGATATTGGTAATAATACCGATTGTCGGTTTAAAATACTTCCCTGCTTTTCTTACATCTCCTGGTGATCCAACAGCTGTTTCAAAAACTGCTACTTCTGTTTCCTCTTCAATACTAAGTAAATACTGCAATGAAGCGGTTCTAGAATTACTACTTAAAGTCGTAGCGGTTACTTCTTTTTCAGCAGAAAGAATATGTTTTATCATCTCTTTTGTTGTAGTTTTGCCTGATGTTCCGGTAATTGCAATAACAGGGATTTCAAATTGACTACGATAATAATGTACAAACTTCCAGTAGGCCTCATCTGTATTTTCTACTTGAATAATTATTACGTGTTGAGGAATTTCATGCTGACTATACACCCACTCTGTAACAAGCACTAGAGGAGCAAGCGATTCAAGACTTTTCCAGTTTACTATGCGTTTGTCTGTAAATAGAGCTGTGTACGGTTTTTTCACTTGTTTTAACCGATATGCGCCATACTGGATCAGCACCTCATCCGACCCTTGCAATAATTTACCTGCAGTAATCGCTGTTAAATTCTTCACCGATAGAGGCTTCATATCATTTCACACTCCTTTCTTCTCTATTATATGAAGCACTTTAAAAGTTGCTTGGATGTAAACATGATACATAACTAGAAGAAAACTATTTCACAGCATATATATAAGGTGTATATTAATAATCCAAGTGCCAATTGAAGGAGTGATTTCACTGAAGGCAATTATATTTATCGGTACAAACAAATCTGGGTCTAGTCGTGAAGCGATAAAAGCAGCAGAAAAATTGGGCTACTTGACAATACTGTTCACAAGCAATGAAAAACAATTACAACAGAGAAAAGCCTATCCAGACATTCATAAAATGATTTTTATCGATACTTCCAATATAGAAGATATGATAGAGGAAATTCATGATTTGCTTGATACCGGTTTAGAGATAAAGTCCATTGTTAGTTTTGTAGATCCATTTGTTCATATTGCCTCTATTTTATGTGATGAATTTTGCCAAAACTATACTTCATCAGCAGCAATTGAAATGATGGAAGATAAAGAGAAAACAAGAAATCTATTAAAGGATCAGCCATACTCCCCAAAATTTTTCCTAAAAAAACCGCATGAATCATTTTCAAATAACATGGTATTTCCATTGATTGTTAAATCTCCTAAATCAACGGGTTCAAAAGACGTACTACTGGCGACAGATAAAAACCAACTCGATTCACATCTTACATTTCTCCAAAATAAAAACCCTGGTGAAACCATCATGATTGAGGAATATATTGATGGACCCCAATACTTAGTTGAAGCAATGGTCTATAAGCGACAAGTTCACACAATCGGTATTATTGAACAAGAGATTACACAAGGTAAACGATTTATTATTACAGGCTATGGTATACTCGCGGAAGTACCTTCTGATATTCAAAAAGGGATTGAAGAAGTGCTCCATTCTATTGTCAAAGTATTTGATATTGAAAATGGAACATTGCATCTAGAGCTTCGTTTAACAGAACAAGGATGGAAGCTCATTGAGATTAACCCTCGAATTTCAGGTGGCGCTATGAATAATATGCTACATGCGGCTTTCGGATTTAGTTTAGTAGAAGAAACACTGAAATTATTTTTAGGGGAACAACCAAATGTCCAACCTAGGCATAAAAAATTCATCTTTACAAAATATGTCATAGTAGAGAGCAAAGGTGTGTTAGAAAGAGTAATTGGTAAAACAAGGGCAACAAAAGCACCTGGTGTTGTCGATGTATATGTAAAACCGCGAAAAGGAACCTTGTTAACCCCACCGTTGTCGATGGGTCATCGCTATGCCTATGTCATTGCCGAGGGTAAAACTTTAGCTCAAGCGAAAACCAATGCTATAACCGCCGCCAAAGAAATCAAATTTCTATTAAAAGCGCTCTAATTTGGGGGCGATTGCTGCTTATCGTTTCAACTTAATCTATCTTCTTAGTAAATATGCTGTAGTTGCGGATGTGGCTTTTGCTTCATCCGCTTTACTATCAGCAATTTAGGCAATAGCGCGCTGGATACATCGTTTTACTTTGTTTGCGTTCACAACAATCAACCCGAGTAATTGCCCTATCCAATGGGCAACTACTCGGGTTTTCCTCGTTATGCTTTAAATGTTTGGTCTAAAAATTTAACGGTTTCAAACATATTCGTTTTACTAGCACCTTTGACAAGAATCGTGTCATGAGGTTCGATTATTTTCTCTAACAGCGCATGCAATTGATCTTTATTCGTAAAATGATAAATCTTGTTTGAATCCATGCCTTTTGCTATGGCAGCTGCTCCTATTTCTTCTGTCCTAAAGCCATAGGTAATTAAAAGATCAATGCCTTGTTCAACAATAAATTCGCCTAATTTGCGATATTCTTCTTCTCTTAAATCACCTAGCTCACGCATCTGCCCAATTATTGCCACACGCCGTTTGTTGCTAACATTTGTTAGCACATTTAGGGCTGCCCTTACGCCTTGAGGATGGGAGTGAACAGTATCATCGATGACCGTTATATGATCGCGGCAGTTATACACCGTCAACCTTCTTGGCGGCTTTTTAAAATGCAAACCTGCTTTTATTTCCTGTGGCGTAAACCCTAAATAATCTGCAACTGCGATCGCATTCAGAGCATTATAAACGTGATGTTCTCCTAAAATCGGAATAAATAATTGGATTTCCTGACCTTGCAGTTCCATCTTAAATGCCATGCCATTTTCTTTATATTGTATGTCGTATGCTCGATAGTCCGCTTCTGTGTGAATACCAGTAGTCAGGATTTTCCCTTTAAATTGATCGGTCAATAAATAGTTTGAATTGTCGTCATCTTTATTTAAAATAAGTAACCCTTGCTGATCCATACCTTGAATTAATTCTGACTTAGCTTTCGCTACTTTTCGAACATCTCCATCAAAATTCCCAACATGCGCAAGTCCAATATTTGTAACGATACTTATATTCGGTTGGATAATGCTACAGTGGTTTGTAATGATACCTGGATAAGCCATTCCATATTCGAGCACAACGGCTTGGTGAGAATCGTTGATTTCTTCTGCATGTTTTTTAGTATGTTCAGTCGTATTCCAGTAATCCTTCGACTCAAATACATTCCATTTTTTAGACAATATAGACCCTAAAAATGCCTTAGATGTGGTTTTTCCTGCACTACCAGTAATCGCAATTATTGGTTTATCGAATTTTCCATGGTTCGATTGTGCTGTTACTTCGACTTGCTTTGGTTTTGAATCTGTAGGTTTTGGTACCACTGTTTTTGTGTTTGAAGTTGCAGGTTTTGCTTTTGGTTTTTTTATCGGTTGTTGGGTTTCTGCTAAGTACTTTGCATAACGAATCGAATGGATAACAACATCTAATTCTAAGTAAAACGCCGGCGGACAACCAGGACGCCAGTTTACCTCGTAGATCCATATTTTTTGTTGCGCATCGAGCCCGACATCTATTCCAATCTCATCAATGACCTCTCCAAACTTCGTCATCTGAATGTCATCTAAATGGCGTGCCAAAGATAATGAGAAATGTTCCAACATCCGACGAATATTAAAGGCTTCTTCTTTAAACTCTTGCTCTAAAAATGGATCCAAATAATTTGTATAACCGCCATTGTTGATGTTTGGAATAATTGAGCCATGTGGTGCAATACGTGGATAAACTGTTGTCACCACCCATTTACCTTCCCCATTTTTTTGAACATGTAGACGAAAATCATAAACTTGACCCGATTTCATTTTCGATTGAATATACGGTTGCATAATAAACGTACCCGTTTCAAGAAGTTCATGGATTAATGCATTTAACTGTTGCTTTGAGTACATACGATTCTCGCTATTTTGCCGTACCTCAAAATGGTCTCCTATTTTGATAATAAAATAGATTCCTTTTCCTTTCCTGCCGTCAATCGGCTTAAATACGATTTTTTTATGGTGGGCTATATAGCTATGAAAGACATCTGTGTTTTTTACTATTTCTGTTGGAATAATGTATTTATCAAATTCTTTCGCCTCTTTAAGTCGCTCCATAACATTCCATTTATTACCGATTGAATGTGTAGTAAACGGAATCTCCTTTTTCAATCTCTCTATTATTTTTTTTGACACCGCTAATTTTTCTGGACTTCCAGCATTATAAATTACATCTGGAAAGGGCATCACTCTTTCATGCCATTGCCCATCTTCTAATACCTGCCCATTGATCGTACGATTGTCAAAGTTTACCTTTTTAGGTGTAAAGTAAAAAAATTCTACTCCTTCTGCTTTTGCAACTGCTGCATATGCATATGACTTGATAACAGTTTTAGGATCTAGACGATGATGCAACATTCCTATAATTGTCATGCGTTAATCTTCCTTTCTATAGACTCTTTCTATTAAATTCAGATTACGCAGCTTGCATATGGACAGATGCTCTAGTTCTGCAATTATTTTAGTAGTTTTATAGGTAAATCATCTATTTTACCATTTAGGCTCAATGATAAATTTCTTTTTTAATAAGTCTGGATTTAATAACTGAATAGCTGATATACTGCCTAACTCAATTGATTTTTCTGTCGATGTTCTTTCTAATCTCACAACATCAGCAATTACATTTGTTTCATTGCCTTCATAATCATAGGCTCGTAACAGCGAAATAGTGCCTCGACAACGATCTATATCAATCGCTTCTATACGAAAAAACTCTGTTTCAAACTGTTTAACTGTATCTATTAATCGTAAATGTGCTCCATTATGCGTTATTAAAAAAAAGGGAATGGTATCACTACCAATTATTTTTACAAGAAGCTGACCATAATATTTTGAATGAAAATCTGTTATGATATCCTGTAGTGCTTTTATATCGTATAGCGCTTCGCATACAAAGTGCTTTCTTCCTTTTTCAATACCCAACGTTCCCAGCCCCTTCCTATTGCGTTTTAGCAATGGCTCCTTACTCGAACGATAGCAAAATCATTATTTGACCTATCTCGTTATAATATGTCCGTTTTTAAAATATGACGACATGATTTGTAAGGGGAGCTCTAAAAAAATAACAACTTCTTACATAAAAATAAAATACTTATGAAGCCGTACGCTTTACCCGCGGAAAAGCGGGATGTACCAGCGAAATATCGCACTTTACCCGCGATTCATCGTGATTTACCCGCGAATTAACCCACTTTACCCGCGATTCATACAAATGCTTATAATAAACCTGCATTTTTCAAAAATGCCCTAGCTACATCCTCACTATTTTTCCCTTCCACGTTAACTTGATAATTCATTTCACGCATTTGCTCATCCGTGATTTGATTGGCCAGTTTCCCTAACACCTTTTCAAGCTCAGGATATTTTTCAAGTGTTTCCTTTCTTAACAATGGCGCGCCTTGATACGGGGGAAATAACTGTTGATCATCCACTAATACAGTCAAATCATATTGGCGTAATTCGCTGTCAGTTGAATAAGCATCCAATAAATCGATATTACCTGATTGGATGGCTTGATACCTTAGCTTTGGTTCCATTGTTGTAACAGAGGCAATATCAATCCCATAGCGCTTCTGAATGCCTACGTAACCATCCTCACGATCATTGAACTCCAACGTAAATCCCGCTTTAATCGACTCTTGCATCGCCTTGATATCAGAAATCGTCTGTAATTGATAAGCTTCCGCTAGTTGTTTTGAAACGGCCAAAGCATATGTGTTGTTATACTGCATTGGACTGAGCATAACCATATCAAATTTCTTCAACATACCTTCTTTTGCCTGTCGATATACTGCTACTTGATCGTTACTTACCGCTTGTTCTTTTAAAAACTCTGCGATTGCCGTACCTGTAAATTCTGGATATATATCAATGCTTCCTGATTTTAGGGCATTAAAAACAAAGGATGTCTTGCCGAGTCCAGGTTTTAATTGAACATCTAAATCTGTATCATTTTCAATCAATAATTTATACATATTAATCAGGATTTCTGGCTCTGAACCAAGTTTACCTGCAATGACGATATCTGCTTTGTTATTAAAGTTTAGGAATGGCATTGCAACCATCATCATAGCCGCAACACTAATGGCAAGTAATACCGAAACTGTTCGTTTAAAAGATAGTGATTCTAGCTTTTTCAAAAGATAATCGAACACTAATGCTAAAATGGCCGCTGGAACTGCACCTAATAGGATGAGCGAAGTATTATTACGATCAATACCAAGCAAAATAATATCGCCTAATCCTCCAGCGCCTATTAATGCAGCTAATGTAGCCGTTCCAACTATTAATACCATGGCTGTGCGAATGCCTGCCATTATAACGGGCATTGCAAGTGGCAGTTCCACCTTCACTAATCTTTTTGCTGTATTCATCCCCATTGCCATTGCCGCTTCATTTAAAGACGGATTGACTTCGTTTATGCCTGTAAATGTATTGCGTAAAATGGGCAGGAGGGCATAGACCACAAGAGCGATTATAGCAGGCGTTTTCCCAATGCCGAGTAACGGAATTAACAATCCTAACAACGCTAATGAAGGGATTGTTTGTAAGGCTGCACTAATGCCAATTATACTTTCCGCTATTTTCTTTTGATGCGTTAAGTAGATACCCAGTGGGATGGCAATGACTACTGCAAAAAATAAGGCAATAAATGATATTTGCATATGCTCTATTAACGATGCAATGAGTTGACCTTTGCGTTCATCCAACACATGTAAAAAATCAGTCATTTGCCTCACCCCGTTCCGTGGAATGGTTGGCTAAAAACTGCAACATTGATTGCCTTGTAATAACTCCAATAATTTCCTCTTCGCTTTTCACTGCCAGACACTCATAGTGCGCCAATTGTTGTAAAATGACTTGTAAAGTAGCCTGATCACCAACACTATGTATCACATAACTTTGATGTTTCGCCTCTACAAACGGTTCAATCACTTGTTGAATGGTAAACACATTCAATGCATCTTCCTTGACCCCAATAAATTTTCGAACAAAATCATTGACGGGATTTTGTATTATTTCCTTTGGTGTACCGATTTGTACTATTTCTCCATCTTTCATCACACAGATGCGATCCCCTAGTTTTAACGCTTCTTGCATATCGTGTGAAACAAAGACAATCGTTTTATTTATTGCACGTTGAAGCTCAAGCAGGTCATTTTGTAATTTTGTTCGACTAATTGGATCCAATGCACTGAATGGCTCATCCATTAATATAATTTCGGGATCTGCTGCCAATGCGCGGACAACACCAACCCGTTGTTGTTCCCCACCCGACAGTTCATTTGGCTTCCTGTCACTATATTGAGCTGGTTCTAGCCCTACCATTTCTAATAATTCATGAACTCGTTGTTGAATTTTTGTCGTTTCCCATTTTTTCATTTCAGGAACAATGGCGATATTTTCAGCTATTGTCATATGAGGGAAAAGTGCAATTTGTTGGAGCACATAGCCAATATTCCATCGTAGTTCATGAATATTATAATCACTAATTCTTTTACCGTTAATTCGTATTGTTCCTTCAGTCAATTGAATTAATCGGTTAATCATTTTTAGTAATGTCGTCTTGCCACAACCACTAGGGCCTATAATGACAAAAAACTCCCCTTTCTGTATCTCAAAATTAATGGCATTTACTGCAATTTGGTTATTATCGTATTTTTTTGTAACATTCTCAAATGCAATCATTGACTAAGCTCCTTATAAATTTGATAGATTAAATGTCCGTGTTCTTCCCACTAGTATATCTTTCCACATATTCAAACGGTTAAACTAACAATAGGACAAAGCGATTTTAATAGACTTATAGTTTCATGTACATCTTAGACGCGCTATATGAAACTTTTTCATATGAAAGTTCGTTGTATTAATTATGAATTCTAGTGAAAAACGATGCTTTTTTTTATCTAGTTGTTTTACAATATGAAAAGAGTAAGCGATTTTTTAAGAGAAAAGAAAGGAGGAAGGTGTTGCATAGATTCAACATCTATAACTACATGAGATTATTCAAAAAACTATTAATCGGAATGATTGTCATAGCGTCTGTTATCAGTATTTCCACTTATTTTTTGATTCAGCTATTGAAGCCAACCGACACTGCCGTTCAAAAATATGTAGATGAAGGCCCAAGTGTGGAAGAATTTATTGGCTCTATTGCAGAAACAGCACGACAACTCGGTGCTGAAAATGACTTATATGCATCTGTCATGATTGCGCAAGCCATTTTAGAAAGTAAGCATGGGCAAAGTGGTCTTAGTTCCACTCCTAACAACAATTTATTTGGTATGAAAGGCAAATTTCAAAATGATTCCGTGACACTTGAAACAGTTGAGGATGATGGCTCTGGTAATCTGACAACAGTGATGGCTGAATTCCGCAAATATCCTTCCTACGAAGAATCCATGAAGGATTATGTCCAATTACTCCGCAATGGTGTATCTTGGAACAAAAATTTTTATACAGGTGTCTTTAAAAGCAACACAACATCCTATGCAGATGCGACAAAATTTTTAACAGGCTCTTACGCAACAGATTCAACTTACAATGAAAAGTTAAATAGTCTAATTGCGAAGTACGACTTACAACAATACGACAGCCCTGTAAAAAATAAAAAAACCATTACAGTTGCGGATGGTGACTCGCTGATGCATATCGCACAGACGCATAATGTTAAAGTAACATCCATTAAACAATGGAATCAATTACGTTCAGATAATATTGAAGCTGGACAACAGTTAAATATTTATCAATATTAGGGTAAACATACACAAGGCGAGGTATTCGACGATGCAACTACCGTCAAATGCCTCGTTTTTTTGCATCCATTTTTCTTCAAGTATTACATACATTTAAAACAAGCTTCCAATTGCGGTAATAGTCGTTGCTAAATCTTGGCGATATAACGGATGTTGTTCATCAAGGCTATTGACATTGACCTCATTGCCACCAAGTGAGGCATGAACATAAAGAGTCTGCCCTAGATACAGTGCTACATGCCCTGGGAAAAATAGCAAATCTCCTTTTTGCATACGATCAATTGTTATCTCCTTAATTGGAAAACCTTCTACAATTCTAGCATCTCGGAAAATAATTACGCCATTTAGCAGATAAGCCATCGAACATAAGCCTGAACAATCTATGCCTAGCGGTGACTTACCTCCCCAACGATACGGTGTGGCTATATAGCTTAGTGCTGTTTGTACAACATTTTCTCGAAACGCATGCTCTTCAAAAGTATGTTCAGCAATTTTAGGATGCAACCATTGTGAACGTAAATAGCCAATTTCGCCCGTCGCTAATTGAACGGCAGTCCATGGCGTGTTTGATGTCGTGTCTGAATCTACATTGTATAAAATAGAACCTTTTACCAATGTGATGATTTTGGTGCTTTGTATTTTCGGTTCTTGTAAAACATCTGCGAAACGCTGTCCAATAACATGTTGAGCCTTTTGAATCCAAGTATTTGTAATCGCATCATCGAAAAGGACATGCTTTCGCTGACAATAACCTTCATAGCGATAGGCAGTGCGAACATACAGCCAATCATTTTCTAATTCTTCTATAATTTGAACAGGCATACCGTAAAGTATTTCATCAACAAGCTCAGCATGACGATTGGGTTCAGCATAAAGATTAGCCATCATAGCAATGACAATTGCGTTCATGTTGTCTCTCCTTTCACTCCTATCATCTTGTCATAGACTACCTTTGAAAGACGACCGATTAATTGTCGAGCGACATCATTTTGCTTGACCTCTGAGATAAAAACGCCAATACCATAATCTTGTACGTGACTGTAAACAATGCCAACATCATGGTCAACGGTATCAAGACCACCTGTTTTATGGGCGATTGTCACATCATCGACGATGTAACGGCGCAAGCATTCATGAAAACGCTGACGACACAAGATATCAATAGCAAGCTGGCTTAACACTGGAGATAGCAGATTTTGCCTATAAATTTGGCTAAATAGATGCGCCATATCGCGCGCTGTTGTTATATTATCAATGCCTTTTGCAAGTCGCTCAAAGTCCATCATTTTTCTTTGTAATTGCGTATGGGTCAGTCCGATTTTATGAAAGTACTTATTTAGCGCTTCCATACCGATTACATCAATTAACACATTTGTCGCAGTATTATCACTTGTCGTAATCATCCAAACGCACAGTTCATAGATTGTACAGGATGTTACTCGCTGTTCACTAATCACACTAAAATCAACCCAATCGCTAGGGCTAATGGCTATTACTTGATTGATAGGTATATCGCATACATCTATATAATCGAAAACAGCAATGAGTATAGGCACTTTAATTAAGCTAGCACTGGAAAAAGCTTCATCTAGACGCTCGTTGATAACAAAGTCATTTGTCTTAAAATCTTTTACAAACATATGCACTTTATATGGAGCTTCCTGTATAATACGTTGAATCGTTGGCTGCATCATGCACCTACCCTACCACTGTAATGTTTTGCGTTTCCGCATCTATGGTTACGATACGACCTAAAGGCAGTGACATCGTTGGTAAACAGTGACCACAAGCAAGATTTGATAAAATAGGTTTCTTCAAAGGTGTTAAGATTTCCTTAAAAATGGTGTTTAAGGATAAGCTCTGTTCTGGCTGCTTCGGGTTTTCAGGCCCGCAATTTGTCCATGCCCCTAATAGTAAACCTACTGCATCATCAAGCTTCCCAGCTAATTTTAACTGTGTCAGCATGCGATCTATACGCTGCTCACTCTCATCTATATCTTCTAAAAATAAAATTTTACCTTTTGTATCAATTTCATATGGCGTGCCAAGTGACGCTGTAATCAATGTTAAATTGCCCCCAACGAGTTGACCTGTTGCAGTCCCTGTTAGGAGTGTAGTCATTGGTTGCTGTGGAGGATTTTCCAACAGAAACGGCATGGTATCTGTTGCCATCACACAATTCAAAAATGAATTCCATGTATAATGATCCATATTTTGTTGAATAAATTCTGTTGAAGGCATTGGTGTATGATACGTCACTAAATTACATTTTTGATTAAAGGCGATATGTAGTGCAGTCACATCGCTATAGCCTGCGAATACTTTGGGATTTGCTTGTATCATCTCATAATCTAGTCTTGGTAAAATTTTCGTTGCCCCATATCCTCCACGAATACAAAAAATGCCGTTCACATGGGGATTGCGGAACATTTCATTGACATCATATGCGCGCAGTTCGTCTGAACCAGCTAAATATCCATGTCTAACACGACATGTTTCCCCCACAATGACGTTAAAACCAAGTTTCTCAATACTAGCAATGGCGGGAGCTAGCTTTTCTGGTGGTGTAGCACCAGAAGCACTAAGTAGACCAATCGTATCCCCTTTTAGCAAAGCTTTAGGCACAATCATTCGCTCACCTCTACTTTTCGTAATGTACGATAATTGGCTATTTCCTCTTCATTAGCTAAAACATAATGCCCTTCTTCTATTTCTGTAAATGAAGGAGGCGCTAGCTCATATTGATGCTGTAACGGGTTGTAAATTTCTACGACCTTTTCTCGCTCCTTATACGGATTGGGTTCTGGCACTGCTGATAACAATGCTCTTGTGTACGGGTGAATTGGATTAGAAAAAAGTTTTTCGGTCTCTGCTAACTCCACAATTTTGCCTTTATAAATGACTGCCGTACGGTCTGTAATAAATCGAACAATTGATAAATCATGGGCAATAAATAAATAGGTTAAGTTGTTTCGTTGTTGAATCGTCGATAATAAATTGAGCACTTGCGCTCGTATCGATACGTCGAGGGCTGAAATTGGTTCATCCGCAATAATAAACTCTGGCTCCATTACTAATGCACGTGCAATGCCAATCCGTTGACGCTGACCGCCAGAAAATTCATGCGGAAAGCGACTCGCGAACTCGGGTAATAAGCCAACATCTAAAAGTGCGTTTTGTACTTTTTGCTGACGCTCCGCTTCATCTTTAAAGTTTTTCGTATTAATCAGACCTTCCGATATAATATAATCCACCTTTGCCCGTTCATTAAGTGAAGCCATCGGGTCTTGAAAAATCATTTGGATTTTTTGCGTTATTTGTTTGTCCCAATCCTTCGAGATTTTACCGTTAATGTTCTTTCCACGGTACAATATTTGACCACTCGTTACTTCATTGATGCGCATTATAGCGCGGCCAATAGTCGTTTTACCAGAGCCCGATTCGCCAACTAATCCGAATGTTTCACCTTTATAAATATGAAAGCTGACATCATCGATTGCCACAAATTTATGTTTGCCTTTACCAAACACAATGTGCAAATTTTTCACTTCTAATAATACTTCTTTATCGCTCATTGGCGTACTGCCTCCCTTCTTCAAAAAAAGCTTGTAACGCTGCTGGAGGCTCCACTTTGGGCGCACGGGGATCCAACAGCCAAGTGCGCGCGAAATGTGTATCGCTTACTTGAAAAAATGGCGGACGTACTTCGTAATCAATTTTTAAAGCAAATGGATTGCGCGGGGCAAACGCATCACCTTTAATTTTTTTAAAAAGATTGGGTGGCGTCCCCTTAATCGAATAAAGCGGTTGCCCTTTTAACCCAAGTTGTGGTAGTGACGAAAGAAGCGCCCATGTATACGGATGTTTTCCATTAAAAAACACTTCATGTGTACGACCAACTTCGAGTATGTCCCCTGCATACATGACCGCGATACGGTCCGCAACTTTTGCTACAACGCCTAAATCATGTGTAATATAAACGATTGTTAAGCTATATTTTTGCTGAAGGCTTTTTAGAAGTTGCAAAATTTGTGCTTGTATAGTTACGTCCAATGCGGTTGTTGGCTCATCACAAATTAAAATTTTCGGTTTACACGCGAGCGCAATAGCAATCACAATTCGTTGCCGCATGCCTCCTGAAAATTCATGAGGGTATTGCTTGTAGCGTTTCTCTACATCACCAATACCGACGTCGGTTAATAATTTAAGTGTTTCAGTATAAGCTGCTTTGCCCTTGAGCCCTTGGTGTAACACCACGCATTCCTCAATTTGTTTGCCAATCGTTTTCAATGGATTCAATGATGTCATCGGATCTTGTGTAACGATTGCGATTTCTTTTCCTCGAATAGTTAACCATTGTTGTTCTGTGTTAAATAGCGCTAAATCCATACCATTGTATATAATTTGACCTTGGGCAATCGAACCATTTTTATCGAGCAAGCCCATAATTGATTTCATTAGAACGGATTTTCCTGAACCTGATTCACCAACAATGGCTAGACTTTCTCCTTTATATAAATCAAGAGAGATTCCCCTAATAGCTGTTAGTACTTGCCCTCGTAGTGTAAATGTAATGACTAAGTTTTCAATCGTTAAAATACGGGAATTTATTTGCTTCACAAACAATCATCTCCCTTCTATACATGATTTTTTGGATCTGCTGCATCTGCAAATGCATTCCCAATAATATAAAATGCTATCGTAATAATACTTAGTACAATACTTGGGAAAATTAACTGATACCTAAAATCAGGTGACATCATCAAGACACGCCCTTCATTAATTAAATTCCCTAATGATGGTTCACTAATTGGTAGCCCTAAACCGATATATGTTAAAAACACTTCTGCGCCAATCGCAAACGGAATCGCTAAACTCATGCGAAGCATAATAACTGAGATTAAGTAAGGTAATAAATTTTTTACAATAATTCGATAATCTGATGTCCCCAAACATTTCGATGCTAAATTGTATTCCCGATCTCGTAAAATTACGATTTGATTTCGAATAAAGCGCGCCATTTCTACCCACCCCGTAATGCACATAGCAATGATTATGGTAGAAATGCTCGGACGTAAAATATAAGACATTAAAATAAGGACAATTGTTGTCGGGATATTATCTACAACGTTATAAAGCTGTGTAATCGGCATTTCTAGCTTACGAGAAAAGCCCCACAGTGTTCCGATTGTAATGCCGATAAACGCTTCCACCAATGCGACCACACAGCCAATCATTAACGAGGTCCTTGTGCCAGCCCAAATTCGGGACCATAAATCTTGTCCAATGGAGTTTGTACCAAACCAAAACTCGGCATTGGGGGCAATATTGCGTGCCTGTAATCCCGTTTGGTCATCGAGATAGATTTCGGTCGGAGATTTTTGTGCTGGCAAATACGGCTGAAAAATGGTGAACGCCACAATAATGCAAACCATTACTAATAAGAAAACAGCCACTCGATTTTTTAAAAATGATTTCCAAGTGGAGCGCCAATAAGAATAATTGGAGTAGGCGGTGTCTTCTGCCTGACCATCAGTCGCTTCTACAAAGTCAAATAGTTGTGCACGAGACTTGTCTGATATATGATCGATTTCCTCTGTATACATGCTCATTAGCGCACACTCTCCCCTTTACCTAATTTAATCCGTGGGTCCACGAGCGCCATCGCAATATCACCTAAAATTAAGCCAATAATGCCAAGTGATGAAAAAACTAGTACTAAACCTTGTACAATCGTATTATCCTGTCGTTGAATAGCATCCACGAGTAATCCACCCATCCCTGGAATAGAATATAAAGATTCGATATAAATGGAGCCTGTAATCGTAAAAAGAATCGTCGCTGGCAAATATTGTGCCATTGGAATAAAAGCATTGCGTAATACATGACTAAACATTAAGGTACGCTCTTTCACGCCTTTCGCACGTGCAAGCTTAATGTAATCTTTGTTTAATTCATCTACCATGTACCGGCGCATCCACATCGCATAGGAAGCAGTCGGTGCTAATGCCATCGAAGTAAGCGGTAATAGCCAGGTGATTGGCTTATATTCATCAAACAACATCGGCAAACGGAAAATATCTGTAATATACATTTGAATAACTAAGTAATACACTGCTGCTGGTACTGCAACGACAAAAACTATATAGCCAGTTCCTAACCGATCCAGCCAGCGCCCCTTCATTTGTGCCATTAATATTCCGAGCGGTACACCGATTAACAGCGATATGCCAACTGCTCCTAACCCAAAGAACAATGAATACATGATTTTATCTGCAAGTATTGTCACAACAGGCACATCCGTACGATATGTAACGGATTTGCCTAAATCACCTTGCAATAAATCCGTATAAAAATTCCCCAATTGAACAAGCAATGGATCACGTAATCCTAAATTCGTTAAATACACTTCTTTTTGTGCGGGTGACATTTTCTCTGCCGCTGCCCCTAAGTAGCCTTCTTCTGGCATTAATCGTAGTAATGAGAACACAATTGTGATAATAATAAATAGCGTAACAATGGATTGTAACAAGCGCTTTCCTACATACCAAAGCATTTAAGCATCCTCCCTCCAGTAAAACTGTTACAAAAGCAGGAAGGAGATGCCGAATCAGCATTTTCGGTCATCTCCTCGATATTAAAAAATCACCACTATACGCCTACGGATTGCATTTTGGCAATGATTATTCCTTTCTTTTATTTGGCTGCGTTCGCCAATGCATCCACACGTTCTTGCTCCCACTGTGCCAATGCTTTCTTAAAGTCATCATTACTCATTGGCTTTGCTAACACTTGCTGTCCTTTAAACTTCTCTGCTGTCACACCAAATGGTGAGTACTGGGCTTCAAATGGATTTAATTTTGAAGCAACATAACCGCTACCACCTACAGAGTATGGAATAACAAAGGCCTCTTCAATTAAGAAAGCTTCTGCTTGAGCAAAAAGGTTATAACGCTCGGCCGTATCGATTGTCGCTTTCGCCTTTTCTAATAAATTTAAGTAAACAGTTTGACCATTTGCTTCCTTATAGCCTTCAGCTAATTCTGGCTTATTGTAAGTACCATCCACACTAAATGGTTCTGTATACGTTGACGGGTCTGCATAATCTGGCCCCCAGTTCGCTTCTAGTAATGCAAATTTACCAGGGCGTCGAACTTCTGATAAGAAACCTGTCGAAGGACCTGCTTCAACGATAATATCCACATAGTCAGTACCTAATAATTTTTCGACTTGTTGTTCAATGACTTGGGTACGATTGGCCCAGTCAGGCATTCCGGCGTTATATGGCATTAATACCTTTACTGGGAAAGTCGCTTTCCCTTCTAATGCCGCCTTCGCTTTGTCCCTATACTGTAAAGCTAAATCTTTATTAAAAGAATCATTGTTTGTAATCGCCGCTAATGAATCAAGTTGTGTATAGTCGACTCCTTCAACATCAACAAAGTTTTTCGGTGTGATCGTATTGCTTAGTAAATCTTGAGGGTTGAATGGTTCCACCGTTAGCATCGCTGATACACGATCAAGCCCATGGAAAAGCGATTTTCTGAAATCTTTATTATTAACGGCAATCTTCCAGTTTTCAGGTTCATATTCCGCAGCGAATTGCGGGTCAAAGTTTAGGGCATAAAAATACGAATAAAAATTATTTTGCGTTTGACGTACTTGGGATTTTTTCTTATCATCCTTCAGCCATTCGTCAATGATCGAAGTAGGAATCGTTGCTGTGTCGATTTCGCCCCGTAAAAATAGTTCGGGCGCAACGGTTGCTGCTTCTTTGTTATATTTATACCGAATGCGATCAATCAGCACGTTGTCTTTATCCCAATACGTATCATTTTTTACAAGAACACGCTCATTTTGAGGTTCGAATTTGTCTAATAGATAGGCACCGTTATACAAGAAATTTTCATGTGTAGTTCCAAATTGCTCGCCCTTTTCCGTTAAAAACTTCCCATTTACAGGGAAGAAACATACATAGTTCAACATCGACAGAAAATAAGGTGTAGGAGCCTCTAGCGTGTATTCAACCGTATGTTGATCGATTGCTTTGATGCCCACTTTTGAAAAATCAGTTAGCTCACCGTTATAAAACGCCTCACCATTTTTAACTACCATGGCACTCCAGACGGTCGAAGATTCATTTTTTGCATCGAGCACATACTGCAAACCATCCACAAAGTCTTGTGCCACTAAATCTGCATATTCCTTTCCATTATGGGTAACCCATTTTACATCATCACGTAGCTTAAATATCCAAACAGTCGCATCTTCATTTGACGACCATTCTTTCGCTAAGCCTGGTTGCACAATCCCATACTTATCATATTCAATGAGGCCATCCACTAAATTGGCAGCTACAGCAAATTCATTTGTTTCAGAGGTTTTTAAATAGTTTAATGTTTTAATCTCACCTGAATAAACGACCCGATACTCTGATTTTTTCTCGTCAGAAGAATCATTACTACAGGCTGCACAAAGAAAGACGACTAGACATACTAAAAGAAACCATTTCCTTTTCCTCATAAGCATCCCCCTACGTATTTTTATCTTGAAAATCCTATTCCATTTGCATCCGTCATTGTGATTCGATCATTGTTAAAAATAGGACCACCTGCATTAGGATCTTTCAAACATAAACTTGGTCCGTCTAAATCTATCATTGTGATATTTTTTTGTGATGCAGCAAAATGTGCAGCCGCACTCACACTAATTTTTGTTTCAAGCATGCAGCCCATCATACAAGCAATGCCATGCGCTTCTGCAATATGGCAAATCTTTTGCGCATGAAAAATGCCACCTGTTTTCATTAATTTAATATTGAGGAAATCAGCAGCACGTCGTTCGATAATAGTGAGGGCATCTTTTGCCGAAAAGACACTTTCATCAGCCAATATATTTGTCAACGTATTGGCTGTTACATATTGCATACCCGTTAAATCAGCATAGTGCACAGGCTGTTCCACTAATTCGATATTGCTATTTGCATCTTCAAGTGCACGAATTATCCGAACCGCTTCTTTTGGCGTCCACCCTTGATTGGCATCTACACGTAATGTAATGGCTTTGCCTACTGCATCCCGTATAGCCGTCACGCGCTGGACATCTGTCGCTGGATCCTTGCCAACCTTGACCTTCAATATTTGAAAGCCACGTTCCACCGCTGATAGGCTATCTTTTATCATGTCCGCTACGCTATTCACGCTAATTGTAATATCTGTTGTTAATGCCTTGCGATAGCCCCCTAATAATTTATACAATGGCGTCTTGTGATGCTGTGCCAATAAATCATAAAGCGCCATATCTACCGCCGCTTTCGCACTCGTATTTTGATAAATACTGTTGTCCATTCGCTCCATCACAACGGCTATTTCTTGTAAATCCATACCTACTATGGCCGGCTTAATATAGTGTTCAATAGCATCTCTAATCGAACCTAAAGTTTCCCCTGTAATAACAGCAGTTGGCGCAGCCTCACCTATGCCAATTTGTCCGTGCTCACTATGAACGTAAACGGCAATATTTTCAATGCTACGCACGGTTCTTAATGCTGTTTTAAATGGCACAATAAGGGGGGGCTTCTACCGTTGCAACAACAATATCTTTAATCTTCATGCATTCACCTACAGTCTATTCTTAAGTTAAGAACTGTAAAATTCGAAGTACTTCAAAATAATCATCCGTGACAAATTCAACCGTGTTGTGGGGCTTAAACGTTGCATTTGGATAAAAGGAATTGCGGTAAGCGCGTGTATGGTCACGGTAAATTATTTCCACTATAAATCGCTGAGGCAATGTCACTTGTAAGTCATCTCGGGAGACCTTCATAGAGGCTTCCACAAGTCGTTTCGTTTCAGCAATTGCCAATTGAGGACTGACACTTATTGTGGCATTCCCCACCCCTTCCTTGGTAGCAAATGTCACAATATTGCGATTGAAGGATTGAATTTCTTCTGTTAGTCCAACATCTCCACTAACAAATGAAACAGGAACACCATGTAAAGCAGCGGCATACGTATTGATAAGAAACTCACTTGCGTATTCACCATTGATTTTAATATCAGCAGTAACACATAGCGTGTGTGCTAATGGATTACGTTCACTGCCTCCTTTACTGTGATAGCCGATGAAAATAGCACGATCAAAACTACTTTCAAGTCCGGTTACCATACACATCGGATCATATGTCCATCCGCGAATGACCTTACAATTAACTGGCAAATTCGAAATATCAAGATTACGAGCTGAATCATGCGCATCCTTTAGTAAAATTTCCGTGGCGCCTCCTAAAATGGCACCTTCAATTGCTGCCTCCACTTCCTTCGTCATCTGCTTTTGAAAAAAATAATAGTCAGGCGCATTCAGTTCCGTTTCACTCCAAGATGTTGTGCCTGTAATGCCTTCAATATCTGCACTAATATAGACTTTCATAAATATCGATACTCCTTTATCAAATTGTCATCAATCTGTGCCTCTATTGCACCGTAAAAAGCATGTTTGGCATTTATCCTTCTTGCCCAAGCTATATTGTGAAAATCATAATGCCACCATTCCTCAGCATAATTCGTAAAGCCAACTGCCGTCATACAGTGATACAAAAGACGCCGATGAACACAGGCTTCCTTATTTTCATTAGGATGCTGTTCAAAATAACGTGTCGCTGATTTCTCACTAAGCTCATCAAATGCTGTCCCAAGATTTAACGCTTTCCCTTTACTATTAGCGAGCGTTAAATCAATGGCACCTCCCGTTAAATGTGGTAGTAGATGCTCTTGCCCCTCCCTTGGAAAAGCGACAAATTTTAATGTCTTGTTAAAAATTTCTTCTTTTGTGAAGTTTGGGTGTTGGTCTTTGATTTGCGCAGCAAAATGTGTAAATAAATATTGTTGCACTTGTAGCGGTCGGTACCCGTCATAGACAATGAAACTATAGTTTTCAGGTAATAGTAATAAAGCTTGTTGTAATCGTTCATATACTGCTTGGCGCAAGTAAATGGATTGTAAGCTACTAGCAATTTGTTGCTTATAGTACACGGGCTGGGTAAAGATTCTTGGGTGTAGGTGGTCAATGTTCATCAATGGCTCACAACTGTTAAGCACAATAGGATTGGATGGATTTGTCGGTGTCTTGTGTGCAATTGGCAGCAATAATTTTTCATGCATTCGCATCACCTTTTATCGTAAAGAATGTTAAATTGTTAGATAATTCAGTATTTTCATTGAATATTAACACACCGCTTCATAGTTGACTAGATAAAAAAACAATAATTACATAATAATGGTTATTATCTAATCGTTATACAAAATTTGCTATGCAGCGCTTAAACACTACAATATATGGTCGAAACATTTATTTTTTTATACGACTTTAGCGATTAAGTAAACTTTAAAAATAGACATGATTGCCCAAATACCTTAATGAAAGGGAAGTTTTTATGGAGGTGATACCATGGTAATTATTAAGAACAATATGGTTCAATACTCGCTACAAAATCGAACTGATACACTCCAAATACCGTATGGGCTTATTAAAATGAAATCCAATCGGCATACAACGAATCCTTTTGTGGCACCATCACTTTCCGTTCATCACATAGAAATTAATTACGAAAAATATAAAACCATTCAGATTTCCCCCAAAAATAGACAGGCATTTGTAGAAGCGTTGCAACAAAAGAACCCATCCATTCACCTTGATAATTGCATCTAGAATTGTGGCATGCGTCTGAGCTCTTCATTGAACTTTTTCTTTTTCTGGACGTAAACCTGGTTTCATTGTCTTGAAATAAGTGCAATCTGCTCTGATTTTGTTTTTCATTCTACAGTAGCATTGCCCTTACACATTATGCTAGGAATGTTAGGTAAAGAATGTACCTCTTGAAGCAACATAAAGGTGTCCTCTATCCAGTTACCCGACTTTCTAGTTAGTAAAATAGTACCGCTTGGATAGCATAAGAGTTGATGTATGTATTAGATGATTATCAGGTGTATTTACACTAAAAAGAAAACACTATAGAGACTTTTTTTGGCAAGCGTTCAACATGTAAACAAAAAAGCTATTGAAACATTTGAATGTTCAATAGCTTTTCGTTTATTTTTTAAATGAATAGGCTTCTACTACGTGTCCGTCTCGACCCGTTGTTGTTTGCCCTTGTGATAGGGAATTTAAAATAGCTTCTTCTGTTGCTTCCGCAGCAGCGGTAAATAAATGATTCATAATAGGATGATCTTCACGTAGCTGTATACGTGTCTCCAAATGTTGGGACGAATGATGCGCAATATGGTGTGCCGTTGTAAAGCCGATGACAATATCACCACTTCCATGAGAAAAATGGCTACCTGTTCGTCCAAGCCCTATACCACAACGTTTAATAACACGTGTTAATTGGCGACTACTAAGCGGTGCATCTGTTGCTAACACAATAATAATGGAACCATCTGTTGGTGAGAACGCAGCATTGCTATTAGAATTTGGCAGATTGTAACGCTCAGCTATAAACTCTGAGCTATGACCGAAATTACTTAGCACGATAATCCCCACCGTATAGCTAATTTTATCTTGTTCTAGAGTCACTATGCGCGATGCAGAACCTATTCCGCCCTTATAGCCGAAACAAATCATGCCTTTTCCCGCTCCAACTGCACCTTCTTTAGCGGTATTTTCGGACGCATTACAAATTGCTTGGAGCGCGTGCTCTGGTGTGATCGGGCAAGCTCGAATCGAATTTAAATAACTATCATTACATTCCCCAACAACCAAATTAATTGTCCCTGTAGAAAGACCAATATCCTGATTAGTATTTAACATATATTGCAATGTTCCTTGCGTTACTGCGGGCACCCCAAACGTATTTGTTAGCATAATAGGAGCTTCAATAACACCTAGTTCATTGACTTGCACGAGTCCTGTCGTTTTGCCGAAACCATTTAGCACATAACTAGCACCTGTAACTTTTTGTTGAAACAAATTGCCACCATGTGGTAGAATCGCCGTCACCCCAGTACATGCAAATGCCCCCACATCATCTAGCTTTTCATCCAGTGTGACATGCCCAACTTGAACACCTTGTACATCCGTAATGCAATTTTTTTTACCGACTGGTAATGTGCCAATGACCATACCCAACTCCCGCACTTTTTGTGTCATTTTTTCACCCCTTCTCAATGCTTTTTACTCTTTTAATGCATGTTCTACAGCAGCAAGTGCATGAATAATAGTCGTGTCGAAAACAGGGACTTGGACATCTTCTTGTTGTATTAGTAAACCAATCTCCGTACAACCTAAAATAATTCCTTGCGCACCTGATTTCACAAGGCGCTCAATAATTTGTAAATAGTTTTCTTTTGAAGTTGGTTCAATCTTCCCTAAACATAATTCCTCATAAATAATTTGATTAACCATTGTTCGTTCATCCGCGTTTGGCACCATTACATTTATGCCAAACTGTTCAATTCTATGTTTATAAAAATCTTGCTCCATTGTATATTTTGTGCCAAGCAACGCAATCGTTTGCAGACCAGCCTGTTGAATTTGAACGGCTGTTGCATCGGCAATATGTAAAATTGGAATAGTCAAACGCGCTTCCATAAATTCTATGACCTTATGCATTGTATTCGTACAGATCACAATGAAATCGGCACCTGCTTTTTCTAAAGACCAAGCAGCCTCTCCTAGTATTTCTCCTGCATTTTGCCATTGTTCATTTGCTTGATAGTATTCAATTTCTTGAAAATCGACACTATATAAAATGCATTTTGCCGAATGTAAACCACCCAATTGTTGCTTCACTTGCTCATTTAGAAGGCGATAATACATAGCTGAAGATTCCCAGCTCATACCACCAATTAAGCCAATCGTTTTCACATCATCCACTCCCTATTCTATTAATCGTCATTTTTAAATAAACTGCTCTCGATACATTTTCATGTATTCAAATTAAAGGTATAAAAGAAAAAGCAAGTTGAATACTAATTTAGAAATAGTATTGTGTTACCACAACGGTGAACTGTATCCATTTTACCTTTTCTATATATTACCACCACACAGCAAATCATTTCGAGAAAAATATCTTTTTATTATTAAGAATTTTTAAAAATTTGATATTTTATAAAAAAAGAGTGTAGACTAAAACTTATTAAAAAAAGGAGGAATATAAATGGAGTGGATATCAAATATAGTAGATAATACAAATAATATTCTATGGACGTATCTTTTAATCATATTATTATTAGCTGCTGGATTATATTTTTCATTTGGCTCTAAATTTGTACAAGTACGTCTTTTCCCAGAAATGTTTCGTTTAATAACAGAAAAAAGAGATGGTGAGTCGGGGGTTTCTCCGTTCCAAGCTTTCACGATTAGCGCAGCGTCTCGTGTAGGTACGGGTAATATAACAGGTGTTGCACTTGCTATAGGTGTCGGTGGTCCTGGTGCCGTATTTTGGATGTGGATTATTGCCATTCTTGGTATGGCAACCGCTTTTATTGAAAGTACACTTGCTCAAGTGTATAAAGTAAAAGACGGCGATACTTTTCGTGGTGGCCCTGCCTATTATATAGAAAAGGCATTAGGTCATAGAAAGTTAGGGATTGTTTTTAGTATCCTTTTAACATTAAGCTTTGGCTTTATTTTTAACGCAGTACAGTCTAATACGATTGCGACTTCTGTAGGTGAAGCATTTAATATTAGACCTTTTATTATCGGCATTGTATTAGTAGTGTTAACGGCTATGATCATTTTCGGTGGTGTACATAGAATTGTTAAATTTACACAAGTAATTGTACCTGTAATGGCCGTCTTTTATTTACTCGTTGCACTTTATGTCGTTGTAACAAATTTAGGGGAAATCCCAACCGTGTTTAAACTTATTTTCTCTCAAGCGTTCGGTCTTCAAGAAGCTGCAGGCGGTGCCATTGGAGTAGCCATTATGCAAGGTGTTCGTCGAGGCTTATTTTCCAATGAAGCTGGTATGGGGAGTGTGCCGAATGCAGCAGCAACTGCCAATACATCACATCCTGCTAAACAAGGACTTGTGCAAAGTTTAGGCGTATTTTTTGATACAATTATGATTTGTTCTGCCACTGCTTTCATCATAATTTTGGCAGGCTTATACAAAACAGGTGAAAGTAACGGTATCGTCCTTACGCAAAATTCGTTAGCAGTGCATGTTGGAGATTGGGCTCCTTATTTTATCGCCATTAGTATTATTTTCTTCGCATTCAGTTCTGTTATTGGTAACTATTATTACGGTGAATCCAATATTGAGTTTATCAATGCTCATAAAAGCTGGATGACCGTTTATCGTCTACTGGTGCTGGCCATGGTAATGTTCGGCTCCGTAGCACAAGTTCAACTTGTTTGGAACTTAGCGGATTTATTTATGGGTCTTATGGCGCTCATCAATATTACGGTAATTATGATACTTGGTAAAATAGCTTTCCGTGTATTAGATGATTTTACACTACAACGAAAAGCAGGAAAAAATCCTGTATTTTACGCAAAGTCCATCCCAGGTTTGAAAAATACAGACTGTTGGGAAGATCATCGCTCATAAGAAAACGCCATTCCCTCAAGGATTCCTTGAAGGAATGGCGCTTTTTTTGGTGCCTGACACCCAAACAATTTTGAAAATTAAAAATTAGCTTTTTTTCATCGCTTCTGTAAATAGCTGCGATTGCCCTCTTGGAATACTCAATGTTTTCCATTCTTTCCCTTTTATTTGCTTCCCAACATAGATAATTTGCCCAACATGTGCTGCATAATGTGCCATCTGTCTTTCTATCGCATCAATCACTGTATGTTGTTGCCCTCTTATGAAGACATGTGCCATTAAATCCATCTCGGTTAAGCTTAGTAGTGAATCTAAGAAGACTTGCCAACCCTTTTCCCAAATAGTTAGTAGCTCTTCTTTAGTATCAATACTATCAATAAATTCTTCATCACGATTTCTTGTTGTTTTTTCTCCATCTGTCGTTAAAAAGTCTGTCCATCTTGAAATCATGTTGCCACTTACATGTTTGACAATGACTGCAATACTATTGGACTCTTCATTGAAAGCCCAGTGCAATTGCTCAATATCTAATTGTGCGATCGCTTTATCACCGTCCGCTTTAATCGTTTTAAATCTTTCTCGTACAGCTTTTAAATATGTTTCACCTATGCTCATTTCTAACTACCTCCCCCTTGTGCCAGTCACCCAAACAATTCCCAATTCTCAAACTATTTCTCTGTGGATACAAGTTAATACCCGCGGAAAGCATGGTATTACCCGCGATTTACCACTGAATACCCGCGAAAAATCATGAAATACCCGCGATTTAACCTTAAATACCCGCGAAGTATTGTCATCATGCTACAAAAAAGCTAGTGCTATGTCAATGTAGCACTAGCTTATCATGTTATAAGTTTTCATCTATATACGTTTCTAAATCCGAAACAATTGTATCGATTGGAACATCGTTTGCATCTTTTGCGTATCCGTCATATTGTTTTACAAGAATTCCGTCTTTATCCACTAAGAAAAACTGAATACCGTGGATTACTTGATCTGAATTCGGATCGTCTTTGACAAGTAATTTTGTTGATTTCACTGCATATTGCTCAATATATGACTGTGAATATCCTGTAAGGAGATTCCATTTAGATTCGTCAGGTACAGTGTATCTCGTTAAATAATCAGCTAGTACTTCCGGCGTATCCACCTCAGGGTCTACTGAAAAAGCGACAATATTATAATCCTCTATCCCTTTTTTCTTCAGCTTTTCTTGCACTTGCGTCATGTTAAACGTCATTGGTGGACAAACTGAATTACAATTCGTAAATATATACATGCCCAACCAAGGTTTCCCTTTTAAACTGTCTAGTGAAACAGGTTCTCCTCGTTGGTTAATATGTTCAAAATCCTGCATTTCCAAACTATAATCAGCTTTAAACTTTGCGTTCCCGCATGCACTAAGTACAGTTACTAAAGTCAATAGTAGTACAAACCACATTACTTTATTTTTCATCTTTACACACTCCCTACTTACACTACCCCCATCTTATCGAATGATGTAAGCGTTGACAACCACCTGTCGTGACAGCTTTCGTACATCTTTGTGAAGTCAACTTCACTTAAGTGAAACAATCACATCATGAATCGCATCAAGCTTAACCTCTACTCGATGTAATAAGTAAAACGACATGAGGATAGGAAAACCAATATCAGATAACATTGTCAGCCATTGTTCCATACTGCCCTCTCCTTTCGACATGCTTTGCTTGTCTTAAAAATGGTCTTTGCAACAACTGCAAAGACCATGTCATTCATTCGTTCATGTTAAACGCTGAAACTTGACGATCAATCATACGTGCACCTTTTATGCCAACAAAAGCACCTGCTTGTCCACCAAATACATTACTCATAATGATTGTTTGCATCACTTGTTGAATTTCAGCAGATGTAACATGTGGCTTCGGTGCATCAATGGCAATCGTCGCCGTTTTTCCTAATGCTGTATGAAATTGCAACTCTAAAACTTTTGCCATCAGTCCTACCTCCTTTTTTATTGTAATGACGACAATTCTGTTATTTCTTGCTTACTAATACTGTCAAGTGGCTTTGATGAAAGACTCGCAATCGCTTTCGCTACCGTTACTAACGCTGTTGGTGTATGCGTGTCGTTTACATTACGGTAGGTTTTAATTACAAATTTCGGCTTATTTGTTTCAGTATGTCCCACCACATACTTTAAGCGAAGTGATGCATCTAATAATTGGGTTTTTGCCATCCGTAACACCCCCTTTCTACACAATATATACAGCTATTTGTAAAAATAGGGACATGTTTCACTTGAAAACTTAACGTAGAAAGCCATCAACGACTGGGATAGGCATCGAGCAGTCCGCTCCTACCTGAAAAAACGCTTTTTCCACCTTCATTATTCCTACATAAAAAAAGCCCAGATACTCATATCTAATGAGCATCTGGTTGTGGCATCATCACCACTCGTTGCAATACGAGCATGTAATTTTTAACCTTCACTACTTACAAAATATCTAACCATGTTTTAATAGCTGTACCTAAAATTAATACTGCTAAAATTGCTTGTAGTGCTTTTGTATTGAGCTTGCCACCTATTTTTGCGCCAAGTGGAGCTGCAAGTAAACTTGCCACAATCATGATTGCTGCTGGCCCATAGTCGATTTGACCTGTCATAATTTTCCCTACTGTTCCACCGATTGATGAAATAAATGTTATCGCTAAGCTAGTGGCAATCGTCATACGTGTTGGGATTTTCAAGACAACAAGTAAGATTGGTACTAATAAAAATCCACCTGCTGCTCCAACAATCCCTGAACCAATCCCTACGACAAACGCTAAACCCGCTGCTAATGGTTTACTAAATGTAATCTGATCTAACTGCTTATCGTCAATTTGCTTTTTCGGAATAAACATCATAACAGCAGCAATTAAGGCTAAAACACCATATACAATATTTACTGCTGCTTCTGGTAACATGCTCGATCCAAAACTACCGATAAAGCTACCTATTAAAATTGCCGTACCCATAGTAAGAATTAGCGATTTGTTTAAATAGCCACTTTTGCGATATGCCCATACTCCTGCAATCGATGCAAAAAACACTTGAATAGCACTAATACCGGATACTTCATGTGCACTGAAAGCTGCTAACCCAAATAATGGTGGAATATATAAAAGCATAGGGTATTTAATAATGGATCCCCCAACGCCTACCATTCCTGATACGAATGATCCGACAAAACCAATTAAAAATATGACAACGATGAATGAAAACTCCATCGTCACACCTTCTTTCTACCTTATTTTCTTTAAGTATAGAGTGTGAATTGCTTTAAAAATATAGGGGGAAGCCCCTATCCTTCAGAAGAAAAGGCGATTATTTATTGTCGATAAGAGGAGGAAAACGATAGATATAACTCCCTAGCATAGAAAAAGCGATAAAGCAGATTGCTTTATCGCTCAGGGAAGATATATAGAAGGTTGTTCCATTACAAAACGTCAGACTTTAGAAAGAAAAAGACTTTATTGGGCAGCCCACGTATGCTACGTAATATACTTATTTGTAATACCGTATTGAATAAGCTCTGCCTTGCTTTTTAAATTTAGCTTTTGCATAATGTTGGCTTTATGGTTTTCTACCGTTTTAGCACTAATAAATAGCTTTTCTGAAATTTGCATATTCGTAAATCCTAAAATGGTTAATCGAACAATTTCCTGCTCACGTGTAGATAAGATATCGGCATTGTTTTTACCTTTTTTCTTAAATAACTTTTCTAGTTGACCTTTTGGTAAGCCCACTTCATAGTAGCGACGGCCTGTATAGACACTTTGAATCGCTTCGTACATTTCGCCACCTTGACTATTTTTTAAAATATAGCCATCTGCTCCTACTTCCATCGCTTGTTGAATATAGGCTATCTCATTATGCATTGTCAGCATAATTATTTTTGTGTCAGGTAAATTTTTTTTAATTTCCTTTGTCGCAGTAAATCCGTCCAACCCATTTGGAATTGATATATCCATTAAAATCACATTCGGCTCAGTCTGGTAGGCAAGCTGAATCGCCTCTTCTCCATCACTTGCCTCTCCTACAACTGTCATATCTGAATAATTCCCTAAAAGGAGCGCAATGCCCTTCCGTATTAAAACATGGTCATCGACAAGTAATATTTTAATCATATTGCGGCCTCCATCTTGGAATGACGATATCGATACATGTCCCTTGTCCTACTTTGGACAGAATTGAACAAGTACCACCCAACTGATCGACCCGTTCCTCCATATGCTTTAACCCTAACCCTGCATTTTGAATCTTGTCCCGTTCAAAGCCAATCCCATTATCTTGAATGGTCATATAAATATGCGTATTGTCCTTTTTAATATGGATATGCACTTGGGTTGCTTTTGCATATTTAATAATATTATGCAATGCTTCTTGTGTAATTCGATATAAATTAATCTCAACTGCTGGGTCACATCGATCAAGACCACGTGTCGTTAATTGAATATCTAAACCCGTTATTTGTTTTTTTATCGCATCAATTGTCGCCTGAATAGTCGGCTCTAAGCCTAATTGGTCTAAACTGTGCGGTCGTAATTGGTGAGAGTATGCGTTAATGTCATTCATAACTTTTTGCAGTTCCGCACGCACCTCGGAAATATACTCATTCAACTGCGCATTATCTTGTACAAAAGATTCAATCGCTTGTAGCGCAATAGATACCGAAAATAAAGATTGGCCAACTCCATCATGTAGTTCTTGTGCTAAGCGTTTATGTTCTGATTCCTTTGCTTCGATTAATGCTCGAATCATTTTTTTATTAATGGCAGCCTCTTGTGCTTTTTTTAATGTTTCCTGATCACGTAAGACAAGTAAATATTCTGTTTCCCCTGTATTTTCATTAGCATAAATAGCGGCTGTGCTCATTTCGACATCAATCTTTCGACCATGATAAATGGGCATTTCCGATAAAAATGAAGGCACTTCATTGTTTGCAATTAAATAGCATGTTGGTTCACTCTGCTCCCTTTTACGAGTCATACAATAAGAACAATACGGCACAAAATCACCTTTTTGCCAACCAGTTAAGCGTTGTGCAGCAGGGTTCATCATAATGATTTCCCTGCTTTCCTTCATAATAATAATCCCATCTTGAATATGCTCATAAATTTGCTGTAAATACTCATTTTGTAGCTGGGAATGCATACTTTACACCTCCTTATACATCATTCCTTTTATTTTACACGGTCTTTTCATCATCGTGTAGCTATTTACACTATACCCTTTTTTTCGTAAAAAGCGGCTAGCCAGATTTAAATCCATTTGACTCTCTACTATCAGATGGACAGGGCGATTTTCGATTTGTTTATAAAAACGTGGTAAATAGCCGTATGGAATATGCTTACTATTATAAACTAAACAGCCGGTTGTATTGTAATCCCGTACATCAAGTATTTGATGTCCTTCAGCTACTTGACGGTACGGTATATCTTTTACCTGTTTGACAGGGACAAAACGAATATAATAAGCCCGTACTAAAACAATGGCTAGGGCAACAATTAGAAAAATGATCATAGAAACCTCCAAAAAGAGTGCCTCACATGGAAGGCACTCTTTGCACTAATTACTTTATTTTACTTCTTTCACCCATTGACCGTAGCCGCCAGTCATATTGACTAAATTGTGGAAGCCATTTGCTTTTAATACACTTGCTGCAATGGCTGAACGACCACCTGCTTGACATTGAACAATGAGTTTTTTATTTGGTACTTCGTCTAAACGATTTTTTAATGTACCAACCATTATGTGCTGTGCACCTTCAATATGTTCTTCATTATATTCTGTCAGATTACGCACATCTAATACAGCTACATCTTCTGTGTCCATCATCGCTTTTGCCTCAGAAGGTGTAATATTTTCATATGAATCTAGTTCATTCGCTTGCTCAATCATCGCTTCTACATCGGCATAACCTAGTACTTGGTCAATACCGATTGAGCGAAGTGCAATTAACATGTCTGGCATTTGAGCAGGGTTAGCAAGTAAATATAACGGTTCCTTGTAGTTAACAATCCAGCCCATCCAGTTTGTGAAGGAGTTATTAAATGGCACGTTCATCGTTCCTTTAATATGTCCTTGTGAGAAGGCTTGAGCATCTCGCGTATCTACTACTTGCTGACCAGCTGCAATCAGGCCTTCAATTTCTTCAACAGTAGTAATGGCTTTTACCTCTGGTAAATTTTTAATTAACTCAATGCCAATTTTATTAACTGATTTCATCACTGCAAAGTAATAAGGTGGTTCTGGTTGACCATCTAATAAAGCTTTCACAAAGTCTGGCTCGTTGTCGAATTGCATTGCCCAGTTGAATTGTTTTTCATAGCCTACTGTTGTCGATGGTACTGCACCAAGTGCTTTCCCACATGCGCTACCTGCACCGTGTGCTGGCCATACTTGTAAATAGTCTGGTAATTGTTTAAAGCGCTCTACAGATGTATACATCACTTTTGCTCCTGCATCAGCAGTCCCTTTAATACCAGCTGCTTTTTCTAATAAGTCTGGTCGGCCAATATCCCCCGCAAATACAAAGTCACCTGTAAATATTCCAATTGGTTTATCTGCTGCTGCACCATCTGTTAATAGGAATGAAATAGATTCTGGCGTATGACCTGGCGTATGCATCACTTCGAAAGTAAGTTTACCAAGTTCAAATTTGTCACCATCTTTTAATAGTACGTGTTGAATGCCATCTAAGTTTTGATATTTCCAGTTTTCATCGCCTTCATCGGAAATGTAAAACGTAGCACCAAAACGATCAGCTAATTCACGAGAACCTGCTACAAAGTCAGCATGGATATGCGTTTCTAATGCTCCAACGATTTTCATATTTTCCTTTTCAGCTACTTGGATGTATGGCTCAATGTTGCGCATTGGATCCACAATCACTGCCTCGCCTTTTCGTTGACAACCTACCATGTAAGAAGCATGTGCTAATTTTTCATCATAGAAATAACGTAATAACATAAAATTCTCTCCTTTTAATTGGATTGTTTATTTAAAATTTGGATTGTTGCTTGTACATATTTCAGTGACTTTTGAACACTCGGGTCTTTTAACCACTTCATAATCGTAAAGAGTTTAATTGGTTCAGTTGTTGCTTCTGCTTGTTGTTGTATATCTTTGACGAGCGAGTATCCTTGTTTTCCTTTTTCTACAATCGGTTCTGTGTAAGATTTAATACTTGCTGTCGCATAATCAATTGTTTGCTGATCGGCTAACACAGCTGTTACAAAATCCACTATATCCTCTAACTGATTGATCATTTGTAAAAGCTTCGGCAATTTTTCTAGTAAGCCAACTAATGCTTCCACCGTTTCGAGATTTACGTTATAGCTTCGTACAAGTTCATCATATTTTTGAATGGATTGCTGATCTTGCAATACCGCTTGTCCAAAACTTACAACATTCCCGATGGCTTGTAAGTTTTTTTCATATGTTGGCAATTGACGTAGCAATGATACGAGCGCTGCTTCAATATCCGGCTGCTTTAGTTGCTCTAGTAACGGATTCGTTTCCATCACACATGCCTCCTTTCTACATCGTTCCTTTTAACATGCCATCCCAATACATGATTGGTAATAAATCTTTTTTCATCATATACATGCTTGCACGTTCCACTGCTTGGTTAAATGGCATCGATTCAGCAGGCTCTTTTTTATAGTCGAACTCTGCTAAAATTAGCTTGTTGTAGCCTGTCACGATTGGACAAGACGAATAACCGTTATATGTGTTGTCCATTGTTTGATTGCGCATACATGCCACAACATTTTCAGCTACCACAGGTGCTTGTTTGCGAATGGCTGCTCCCGTTTTAGAGGTTGGCAAGTTTGCACAGTCGCCAATGCCAAAAACGTTTGCATATTTCTTATGTTGCAATGTATACATATCCACATCAACCCAACCATTGTCATCCGCTAAAGGGCTGTTCGCAATAAATTTAGGTGCATTCATATAAGGTGTGACGTGAATCATGTCATATTTCAATTGCTCTTTTGCGCCAGTATCTAGATTTTCAAAAATGGCGATTTTTTCATCCGCTTTAATCTCAATTAGGTTACGTCTGAATCGTGCATCAATTTGTTTGCGTTCCACTACTTTTTCTAACGCTTCACGGTATTTCAGTACATCAAAAATGGCTGGATTGGCAGAACCAAATACAACTTGCATATTTTGACGAACACCTGTTTTTCGGAAGTAATCTTCTGCTAAATGCATAATTTTTTGTGGCGCACCACCGCATTTTACAGGTGAATTTGGGTGTGTAAATAAGGCGGTACCCGATTTTAAATTGCGTATCGTTTCCCAAGTATAATCAACATGTTCAAATGAATAGTTACTGCAAACAGATTTTGTACCAAGTGCTTCTTTTAAGCCTTTAATGGCACCCCAGTTAATTTCAATCCCTGCTGCTACAACTAAGTAATCATATGAAATAGATGTTTGATCTCCTAGGATGACTTCGTTTTGTTCAGGTTTAAATTCAAGTACGGGTTGTTGGATCCATACTGCACCTTCTGGAATAAGAGATTCCATAGAACGTTCAGAATCTTCTTTTTTAGCAGCGCCTCCACCAACTAACGTCCATAACGGTTGATAATAATGTTTTGAGGCTGGATCTATTATCGCCACTTCATGATTGAGGCTTGGCGATTTTCGTAATAAGCGGGCAGCAACAGATATACCAGCTGTTCCCCCACCAACAATGACAATTTTGAAAGAATTTTTCATGCTTCTTCCTTCTTTCTGCATTTTGTGTTTGAAACTTACACTCTCATCATAGTGAAATCTATATGTAAAAAATATAGGGGTTTTCCCCTAAACAATGATTGTTTTAAAGGAAAACCCCTAATTTTAGTTGTGGATGTAACTTTTAAGGCAATTCAAACACTATTCACTAAAGAAGTGGATTACGCTATTGTCCATTAAGATGTTCTCAGCATCGGGTGAAACAACAGTTGATGCATTCAACCAACAGCAAGTATTCTACACAAACGCATAGAAGTGCAAATACGGCTTACAATAAGGAGGATCGGATACAAAATGTGCAATCGTTATTTGAAAAACGCTATCATTCAGTAAGTATACGCTGATTAGTTTGACCTCTTGAATAATCTACATGGAAATTGCATTATGTAGATTCCCCATCACGTAATGACATTTCCGTTCTAATTGTTCTTTTTTTCAATCTGTATCGTCATATGATGCAATGCAAATTCGTCGTGTAACAGATTTTGTATTTTCCGTAATACAATTTGTTCATCTGCTGCTTGATTCACCACTACTTGACAAGTTAAAGATGGGAAATCCATTGTAATTAACCAAATATGTAAATCGGTAATCTCTTCGACTTCCTCAACAGTCATTAACTTCGCTTTAACATCATCCGTTGGCAAATTTTCTGGAGCACTTTCCATCAAAATATTAAAGGAGTCCCGCGTAACACGATAGCCGCTAATAATGATAAGAAACGCCACAATCATACTTGCAATAGGATCGGCTAAATTCCATTGAAAAAATAAAATAAGCAATGCTGCCGTAATAGCTCCTACAGAGCCGAGAATATCACCTAAAACATGCAAAAAAGCACTTTTTACATTGAGATTATCATTATCTCCTCGTTTAAGGATAAACGCTGCGCCAATGTTGACCAGTAAACCAAGTGTTGCAACGATTAACATACCCGTACTTGCCACGGCTGGTGGTTCTGAAAATCGGCGAAAAGCTTCATAAAAAATATAAAGCGAAATGGCAATTAACGTAAGACCATTTATAAAAGCGGCAAATATTTCAAACCGACGATAGCCATACGTTTTTCGATTTGTTACGGCTTTTTGACCAATGGATACAGCAATATAGCTTAACCCTAACGCTGCTGCGTCACTTAACATATGGCCTGCATCTGATAATAGCGCTAAACTGTTTGTCATGATGCCACCAATCACTTCGACAATCATAAACCCCGCTATAAGAAAGAAAGTCCATTTCAAGGCTATTTTATTTTTACTCCCATCCTGTTGCCCATGATTATTAAAATGTGACAAATTCATCATCCATTCTTTAATTTTTATATATTTTAAGCTGAAGCAATAGAGCAGTTGGAGACCCTCACTGTTCCATTGTGGAATTTTACCTTGCTATCATTATGCCGCTCAATGGCTCTGCTATACACTCCTTTATCTAGCAGTTTCGCTCGTCCATTCAAGTATGTTTTTTGAATAATGTTTAGAGCTGTCAAAAAAATATCATTTTGTAGACGATTTAGACAAAAATACCAGCCATTCCCTTTTAAATGAGTGGCTGGTTCTATATTTTATGGTTGGTAGCCCATTATAGAAATACTTTTTTACTACGTCTTGCGTTTTTTGATAGAAATTAATGATTTGCATGATAGATAGAATGCCTCTGACAGTCAAATACAAGCATTAGTCATTATTGTAGAAACCTTCAAGTAAGAAACAGACATACACCTTAATCTTGTGCAATAAAATTTATCTAATCTTACATTTGTATCCACCTGCACCTTACTATGTTACGATTCTTGTAGATAAAATTTTTTAGCTAGTAAAAAAAGCATTACTTTTAAGGGAGAATATGTCATGAAGAAAATAGTATTTCAATTGTTGATAATTGTAGCGTGGATATATTGTTTGGGGTATATTTTATTCGATTTCCCTACTGATCACTTTGTCATGCGGGCGGTTAAAGGTGTACTGTCTATTGTTTTTTCTTGTAGTCTACTGTTGTTTCTATTTAAAATTATTGATACTAAGAAACAGAAAAAAAGAGATGATTGAAGCTTTCAATCAATCCCTGCAACAGAAATGGCAAATTAACTGTAGCTCCTGCATCCATTCATCGCTCATTTCATTTAATTTGTGAGGTACGCTTTACAGCAAGACATTAATGCGTATTGTTTTTTTCTCCCCACTCACATAACTGTTCCAAAACAGGCAATAACGTTTCCGCTTTAGCTGTAAGACTGTACTCCACTTTAGGTGGAATCTGCGGATACTCTTTTCGACTGACTATTCCATCTGCTTCTAATTCTTTCAGTTGTGCACTTAATGTTTTAAAGGTAATTGCACCTATTTTGCGTTTCAAATCATTAAACCGAACCGTTTGATGTTCCGCTAAAATATAAATAATTAGCATTTTCCATTTACCACCAATTACTGATAATGTATAGCCAAACGGGGTTTCTTGGATAGTCCCCGTGTCTTTGTAATCAGCCAAACCCATATTTACACTATCCTTTCTGATAGTACCTTTCAAAAAAGTGCGTACTATTTTTTTGTTCGCGTTCATTTTATACTGACATTACTTTAAAGTAAAGGAGAGAAAAAAATGAAGAATATTACAATTTACAATCACGATCTTTGGGATCACGGTATTTCACAGGGCTACAGTGTCAACGGCACTATCTACATTTCGGGGCAGTTTTCCCATGATACGGAGGGTACATTCGTTGGCGATGGCGATATCGAAGCACAAGCACAGCAAACGCTTAAAAATCTAGATGGCGTTTTGGAAAAATTCGGTGCAACAAGATCTAACCTTGTTTATATGGAAATCTATTTAACAAATGCGGAAGCACATACTGAACCAGTCCTTCGACTATTCAAGGACTACGTTGGGCAACATCGACCAGCCGGTAGCCTTATCGGCGTGACTTACTTGGCATCACCAGAACAACTAATTGAAATCAGCGCCATCGCACATACCAACTAAGGAAAGGCATGTTGTGTCAGCGAAAGTAAGCTTCGGCTTCGGACCATTAAGTTAGGAGCCCACTTATAACACTAACCCCGAGCAAAGAACCTTTCAAGAAAAGCGGAACTATTCGGGGTTTTGTGTTTTTGAAAGGAATTTGCCATTCCATCACTACTAATTAAAACCTAGAAATTTTGTTGCAAGCTCTTTCTCTATAACTTTATCATCATCATATACTTTATACGCTTTCGCATTAGGTCTTGAACTTACAATAGTATGGATTTCCTGATCAATGAAATGGATGGCAACACCGTCATCCGTTGCAAAACCGGGTTTAATTTTTTTATTAGTAATAAGCTGTTGATACGAAGGTCTTCTATCCGATTCTCCATCATAATGGGGACAATTACTCCCTTCTAGGAAACCTAAACACTGTAAAGGTTCCAATCCATCCCCATAAGAATCTGTCACCCCTTCCTCGAACCAGCAAATGGAGCCCGCGCTAATACCAGCGAGTATTATTCCTTGCTCCCACGCTTTTTTCAAAATAGTATCCAATCCCCATTCCTTCCATAGCACTAATAAATTCTTTGTATTCCCCCCACCAACATAAATAATATCTTTGTCCAGTAAGAAGCTTTCTATATTTCTTGTAGGTGGTTTAAATAATGATAAGTGCGAAGGCTGACAATCCTGTTTTTCAAAGAATTGATAAAATCGACAAATGTAATTTTCTGAATCCCCACTTGCTGTTGCAAGAAAGCAAATTTTCGGATTTTTTTTCATAGATTGCTGAAGAATATATTGATCCAGCAAAGGATTTTCTGGCTCCATAGAAAAGCCACCGCCCCCAAGTGCTATAATTTGTTTCATAAGTCTACGTCCTTTCTTATTTAATACGTTATACAATTTTTTAACTTTTATTACCTATATTATTAAATAGTACCACTGAACAATAAATATCCCCATTGTTTTTAAGAAAAAAAGTTGGACAAACCATGATTGAACCGATGAATAGAATATGTTACACTCAATGAACGCTTATATTGGAGTGAGAAAGATGATACACATTTCAAGTTCACAAAACCTATATTTTTTTAATCAAAACCTTTGACTTAAAACGAGTCAAAGGTTTTTGTTGCTTTTAGGAAAGAATTTTATTGGAGGTATACATTTATGAATCAAAGCACAAATTCCAATACTACAATCGTTGCTGGATGGATTAGTTTAATAAGCAACATCGTTTTAACTATTTTAAAAATAGCAGTTGGTACTATCTTCCACAGTCCCGTTCTTTTAGCTGATGGCTATCATAATGCAGGTGATGTAATAGCAAGCGGTGCCGCTTTAACATCTATGCGTATTTCTAAACGTCCTGCCGACGAAGATCATCCATACGGACACGGAAAAGCAGAAGTAATTAGTTCCGCCATTGTAGGAATTATATTAATAATGGCAGCTCTTTATATTGCTTATGAATCCGTTACAGCATTCTTTCAGGAACCTGAAAAAGCAAGTTTAATTGCCTTTATTACGGCTATCATATCACTTGTTTGGAAGCTCCTTTTATACGTATATACGATAAAAATTGGCAAAAGAACAAATAGTAAAGGCTTAATTGCCACTGCTTATGATCATCTTGCTGATGTATATGCTTCATTAGCAGCCGTATTAGGAATCGGGCTTGCACTTGTTGGGGAAAATTATCATATTCATATCCTTACATATGGTGATCCCATTGCGGGTATCATTGTGACCATTTTAGTTTTCAAACTTGCCTATGGGATGTTATTAGAAGCTATCGACACACTTATGGAGAAAAGCGTAAGTCCTGATACACTAGCTAGTTTCAAAACGTTAATCCTCACTATTCCTGAAGTAAAACGAATAGATCGTCTACGAGCGAGAGAACATGGGCACTATGTATTAGTCGATTTGCGTGTGGGGGTACCTGCTGATTTAACAATCCAAGAAGGACATGATATTATCCGTAAAATCAAGAAAACGATAATGGAGAAACATCCGAATGTAGAAGAAGTTCTGATTCACCTAAATCCTTGGTACGATCATAATCAATAGAAGGAAAATCATTTGCACCTCCTAACGAAGCTTTATTCGTTAGGAGTTTTTTTAAAATTACAAGCAATGTTCTATGTAATAAAAAAAATTTTTCACTGCAAATTGGCATATATCTACAATTGCAGGAGTATGGTAAGCTTGGTAAATGAGCTAAAAGTTTTTGTTAATCATATAGTTAGAAAGATGGTGTTTCATATAATTGGCTAGTGTAAATCATTCAATCGGGCAGTATGTAAATTCTCCCGAAAAGCTGAAAAAAATGTATAAAAGGGTTTTAATTGTAGTTAGTTTATCGCAAATTTTCGGTGGAGCAGGTCTTGCTGCTGGTATCACGGTAGGCGCTCTCTTAGCCCAACAAATGCTTGGCACGGACGCATTTGCCGGATTACCCTCTGCCCTATTTACATTAGGTTCAGCAGGGGCCGCTTTTATAGTGGGAAGACTTTCGCAACGCTATGGTCGCCGTATAGGGCTCGCTACTGGTTTTATCACTGGTGGTCTTGGCGCTATTGGCGTTGTTATCGCAGCATTAATTAACAGTGTTTTTTTACTATTTGCTTCCTTACTTGTTTATGGTGCAGGCACAGCAACAAATTTACAGGCTCGATATGCCGGTACAGACTTAGCAAATAACAAACAACGCGCAACGGCCATTAGTACTACGATGGTTATGACCACATTCGGGGCCGTAGCAGGACCAAATTTAGTGGATGTCATGGGCAAATTTGCGCTTTCTATCGGTATTCCTTCATTAGCTGGTCCATTTCTATTATCTGCCATTGCATTTATATTAGCAGGTTTGGTTCTTTTCATCATGCTTCGTCCAGATCCTTTACTGCTAGCAAAATCGATAGAAGCTCACCAACATCAAATCGTATCTGGAGAAGCTCTTCATCAGGCGCCTCCTTTAATGAATAAAAAAGGTATCATCGTTGGCGCAGTTGTGATGATTCTTACGCAAATCGTTATGGTAGCCATTATGACAATGACGCCCATCCATATGCAACATCATGGACATAGTTTAGGTGCTGTAGGAATCGTTATTGGTTTCCATGTTGGTGCCATGTATCTTCCTTCTCTTGTCACAGGTATCCTTGTTGACAAGATTGGTAGAACAGCCATGAGTATTGCTGCTGGTGTTATTTTACTGTTTGCAGGTTTAATAGCGGCCTATGCACCAAGTGATTCTATGTTTATGCTAATCGTTGCTCTTTCTTTATTAGGTATAGGATGGAATTTCGGCTTAATTAGCGGAACTGCTCAAATTGTTGATGCCACAGAACCTTCAACACGCGCTAAAATCCAAGGCACAATTGATGTTTTTATCGCATTGGCAGGTGCTTCAGGAGGGGCACTTTCGGGGATGATAGTAGCGAATTCCAGTTACGCCACTTTATCATTAACCGGTGGACTATTATCTTTATTATTAATCCCTGTGATTATCTGGTACCGCCAAGCAAAATCATGATTCAATCGACCGATCCAGGCTCTCAGTTTAATGAGACCTGGTTTTTTTGTCGATGTTAACCATCTATTCATCCCAAACTTGTCAGCAAAACCATCATGCCATTCGTTAAGCCGTGAATGATAATGGAAGGCCAAATAGAATTCGTGCGTTCATATGCTAAAGCAAAAATAATGCCACTAAAGAAGTTGACGGGCATGACATTATAGGTGGGGATATGAGCAATCGTAAAAATAAATGAGCTAAGGATAATGGCACCGACCAATCCTAAGCGTGTACGTAACCAGCGATATAAAAACCCTCGATAAAAAATCTCTTCGTATATTGGTGAAATAACAGCCGCAGAGAGAAAGGCTATTAGTACCGTAAAGAAGGTTACGTTCTGCTGTATGGCCTGTGTTTTGCTATTTTCCACCGAAAACCCAATATAACTTGTTAGCACAACGATTAGTAAGGCGCCAATCATTAACAGAACCGAATAGCATAGTATCGTTTTCCATTGCTTCAACGAAATTGATGTTATTCCTACTTCACGCCATGAAAGCTTTTTAGGACGTAGCGCTATAAAATAAACACCAAAAACAAGCGTAATTGCAATCGTGAACCCTGTTAATGTTCCAGCATATAGTTCATTACGAAACAAGTGAGCATACATTGGTTTCACTAGCCATTTAATAATGCCGATGACAACAACAAACTCTACTAGCAATAATAAAATAAATTCTCTCCATCCCCAATTATCTTGATTTTTCCAGTTCATTTGTTTCGTTTCCATTCTCTATCCTTCTTCCTTTATATGATGTAATCTAAGTGTATGAGATGACGTAACGTCACCTGCAATCTTTTTTTCAGGAGGAATGAAAATGAAACAATGGACGACTGGAGAGGTAGCGAAACAGCGAAATATTTCCATTCGCACACTTCGGTATTACGATCAAATTAATCTGCTTACACCAAGTTTTAAAGATGATTATGGACGACGATACTATTCAGAAGAAGACTTGTTTAAATTAGAGAAAATCATCATTCTAAAAACGCTGTCACTTCCACTCGATAAAATTCGTGATTTATTAGATAAACTTTCCTATAAACAAATTTTAATTTCACATCACAATTACTTACAAGAACGACTTGCTGAACTGCAAACAAGTATCTCTCATACGACATCATTGATTAATATGATGGATTTAGAAGAATCATTATCGTGGGAACATGTGACGGAACTCGTTCAACGTTCTCAAAGCACCTCTAAAAAATGGGTGGACTATTTCCAAGAGCATGAACAAACATTTTTACAACAAACTATTCCAAACCTCAGTAGCAATGACATAATGACACAGCAATATATTGGATTACTACGACAAATTGAATGGTGTATCAAAAACAATATTCAAGCTGAATCGGACGAAGGCTTTCAAATTGGTTCCAAAATAATCGAATTATCAAACGATACGTTTCAAGGCGACACGGATTTAATGGATCAATTTTGGGAGGTTCGAAAACTCCCTACAGAGAAAACAGGATTATACCCGATTTCAGCAGAGGTACTAGCGTATGTGGAACGTTGTATTGCTTATGTAACAGCTTGAAAGCAGGCAAATAAAAAGCTATAGGAGATAGCGTCCCCTATAGCTTAGGCAAGTCTTACGATAAAGTTAATCCATCTAAAAAAGCTTCAATCTCTTGTTGTGTTTTACGGTCCTTACTAACAAAGCGGCCAACTTCATTGCCTTTATCATAAGCTAGAAAACTTGGAATACCAAATACATCTAATGCAACACATAAATCGATGAAATCATCGCGGTCAATTTTCACAAAATGATAATTGCTGTAGTTTTTTTCAATTGTCGGCATAATCGGATCAATAAATCGACAATCTCCACACCAGTCTGCTGAAAAAACAAATATTGTACGTTCACCTTTTTTTAAGTTTTCAAATTGCTCTATTGAGAGTAAATTTTCCATTAAAACAATCCCCTTTTTCACAGTTATTAATTCATCATAACATTTATTAAAATATGGTTAAACAATCATGCTTTGCATGTCCATCTAGCGCAATAAAAAAGATGCCTCTCGTTATTTTTTACATTGCTTTGCCATTTGCTCTGCTATTTGTTTTGAATTTGGTGTTGCTTCATTATTCAATTGTGCAATAATATTTCCATAGTCTGCATCATTACGGTTTTGACTTAATTTATAGGCAGCCTGTATATCGCTAATCTTTATTTTAAATCCAACAATACCTTTCATTTCTTTTTCTAAAAGCTCTGGTGAAAGGTTTTCCCATAAAACAGGTTGCTCTCTATGCTTCTCATATTTTTCTAACAGCCACGTTAAATCTTCGCTTAATTCATCTTTATCTAAAAGTGTTGCTGTGCCATAAATATGGACCGCCTGATAATTCCACGTTGGCACATTTTCGTGCGAATACCAAGAAGAAGAAATATACGCATGGGGCCCTTGGAACATCACGAGCACATCCCCACAAGATGCAAATGTTCTCCACTGTGGGTTCCCATATGCCATATGGCCAGTAAGATACGTGTCCTCGCCTTTTTTATGTAACATTAACGGTAAGTGAGTGGCAATTGGTGTGCCTTGTTTTGTTGTGACAAGTGTAGCAAAAGAGTTCATTTGAATAAACGCTTCAATTTCATGAACATCTGTCACTTTATAGTATTTAGGAATATACATAATCGTCCGCCTTTCCAATTTAGTGATTTGTATTTACTTTTAAATAGCCCGCAGCGTCTTCATCGAAATAAATGAAATAAAATTGGGAACCACGATTCACTAGTTCCCGCTCCAATTGTTGAGGGGAAATGCTCTATCCAAATAGGCTAGCATATTTTCAGGCTTATTTTGTTTGCTATATGTATCCTGAAACGTTTCAATACTTTTTTCTCGGAGTACATGTACATCTTCAAGCTTGCACTTTTTGATTTGTATAGTCATTTGATATACAGCCCCTTTATAAATCTTATTTCCTTGATACAGCATGAAAACATAGCACGGAAATCTGCCATAATTCAAATACCAAAATCCTAACTTTATTCTAGAAAAAAGACTTCACATGCTTTAAGTTACACAAATGCGACACATATGTACTGTTCGTTCTGTAAGCTTTCAAGGTGATGGCTTTCGATTTCAGCAATATGGATACGACGGCTTTTTAATGTTCGGTCATATTCTCCTGCCCAAAACCTAATTAAGTCCACGTTTTGCTCCGGTTTGATATGTTGCTTTAAATAGCTTAATAAATCATCTAAAAATTGCGGGCCCCAATTGCCCTCAATGCCATATACATAACTTTTTTCATTATACAGCGCTAAATCATAGGGCGGATTATTCCATTCGAAAATATGCAATTGACCGAAAGCTGATTCATCTGGCGCATAGACAAGCCTTGCGTCATCATCCATCGAGTGCCAAGGCTGTTCTGGCGTATCCCCTGTTATCGGATGTAATTTTTTTAATTCTCTTACAGTGATTTCAGTAATTCCTGTACAATCTACTGTTTGTAATTCGCAATCTGCTACTAGAACGGAATATAACGTCATCTCTTTGACTCCTTCTATTTGCTCAAAACTGGCTTATTTAGTCTTCTACATTATAGTAAGTTACATAGAATTCAATTCATCCTATTTCGACACGCTTGTAATGAATCCCTTTTTACTTCCACTCTAACAAAAAAAGAATTTCCTAACTATTAGGAAATTCCCCTTGTTATCTCTTAACCTATTGTTTTGGTTGTAAATCCTCAATGGAATCGATATCCATATATGTAGGAACAACAAATCCATTTTTGGTCCCTGTTAAATTCTCTCCTAAATCAACAAAGTCATCTTTGTATTTTGCATAAAAGGAGCTATGTGTCGTTGGTAACCAAGCAGCGACAGTTGCATCGGCTACTCCTGATGCGATTGCTTGAAACATGATGGCAGGATCAACTGGGGTGATTGTGACTGTGTATCCAAGTTCTTCAAATACTGCTTGTAGTACACTGCTTGAAGCTCTTTCTGAATCCCATGGAGTGGACGCTAATTCAATTTCTTTGCCTTTCACTTTTGTCATCCCTTTTGTCCATTCATTTACCTTCTCTTCGTTTTGTGCGATCCATTTGTCTGCCGCCTCTTCAAAAGAAGTTGTTTGAGCTTCATACATTACAGCTTCCATATCTTCTGGTTCCCAATAGAATTGATCTAGAAGTGTATAGGCATCGGGTAAGTCTTTAGCCAAATCTTTGCGCACAAGTGTATTAATATTTTCCGTTCCACCTAATGTCCCTTGAGGGTCCTCTAAAAATTTTAAATCGTAGGATGAAAACATCCAATGCGGTGTCCATCCTGTAATAATAATAGGCTCTTCATTTCGAATAGCTTGCTCTAATGAACCTAACATCCCAGGGGTTGAACTTTCCTCCAGTTCCCAACCTTGCAAATTTTGATATTCCGCTAGCGTGTTTTCCGAAAGCTCCGTCAATCCTGCTCCTGGTTCAATCCCTATAATTTTATAATCAACCTGCTCACCTATGCTTTTGGTCTTGCCTGTTGTATCTGCATCATTTTTATCACCACATCCTGCTAATAGTAACGAAACAGCTATTCCAAAAGTAAGTCCTACTGTTTTCAACTTGACCATTTTACATCCCCCTTAATTAGAAGAGACTTTCCTTGTCTCTAGACCTTTGACCGACTTTATAAAAGTTTATCTGGTTCAAAGTAACAACTTGATTTTAACAACAAGTTGTTACTTTTGTCAATTAAGGCAAATTTATATTTCCATTTAAAGGGATGTAAAAATAGCCCTGTTGGCTTTACTTTGCCCCTTCGATTTAATTTTCAAAATGGGCATCTTGTATCTTCCTTTTTAGAAATAACGAAAAAGACGATGACCTAAAACGTCAATCATTGCCTTATGTTCGAATGTTCTGAAAAATAAATTCATTACGAACCCCCTATGCAGTATTTAGCCTAATCCTTGAGGAAAACTAAAGACATTAAACGGATCATACTTTTTATTTACCTGATGCAAGCGTTGTGCATTGCCTCCAAAATATTCTTTGTCATAATTTGAGAGATGATTGATTGGAAAATTTACATAAGAGCCTTCCGTAATGGTTTTAATAAATTCAAAACGTTGACGCACCCATGCTTCATTTTCCTTTGCGTATTGATCTTCTGTCCACACAGACTGAATACCCATAATATACTTAGCATTGCGATAGAAAAATGCGGTTTCCGCTTTGCCAACTTGGCTTATTTCTCCGCCTAATGCATAAAAAGATATAGCCGTATACACGGAACCTTGTGGAGTATTATTTAGGAGCGCAACGGTGTTTTGAAGCTCCGCAAGTGTATAATGTCTTTGAACAAATCTACCTGTTGACTTAAATTTTTCATATGGTGGATAGGTTGCTTCTACCTTTTTAACAGCTTCTAAAAATGATAGTTGTGCTAGCTCTAGCTGAAACCCTTCTACCTCAGCAAAGGGTTGTAAAATTTTCTTAGCCATCTCCGAAGGTCCGTAAAAAAATCCGCTAGCAAAAATACCTAACCCTTCGCCTTCCGCATTATAAAAGCTTGCAACCACTGTCATTCGTTTATCTAACTGTGGCAACCAGTTTTGCCAAATATTCATTACTTGCATTTGCTTAGCTTGCGTTGTACCTACATAAAAAAATCTAATAAGTGTAATAGAAGCATTGATAGGCTTTGGCAACTGAAATGTCATACTGACCACAACTCCAAAGTTACCTCCCCCTGCCCCACGACACGCCCAGAAAAGATCCGCGTTACACTGTTTATTTGCTTTAATAAGCTTTCCTTCGTAATTAATTAACTCAAATTCAACTAAACTATCACATCCCAAACCGTATAGTCGACTAGAAAATCCCCAGCCTCCTCCGAGCGTAAACCCTGCTACACCAACAGTTGGGCAAGTACCACCTGGAAAAGTATATCCATTCGTACCAATAAACTCATACACCTCAGCATTTTTTGCTCCGGCTTCTATTTTTAAGCGATGACGTTTTTTATCCATTGTCATCGCATTCATTCGACTAATATCAATAACCAATACATAATCACCTGTAGAATATCCTTCATAATGATGTCCACCAGATCTGATTCGAATAGGTACACAATGTCTACGTGCCCATCGAATAGCATTGATAACATCTTGCTTTCTTTCACAATAAACGATTACGATTGGATACTTTTGTATTGCACGATTCCATTCCTGTCGTGCCTCATCATAATTCGCATCTTTTAACGTGACAACTTCACCAGTCAGCCCTTTAAAAAACAATGAATCCTGCTCCATTTCTTCACCTCTAGTAGTCCGCGTTGTTTAAACTAGTATATTCGTTGTAGGGTAGTAGGTTTGGGTATAAGGAAACTTACTGACTAGAAATAAATTAAGAGACTTAGATTCTTCTGAATATGGGCAGCAGCTCATCTTGCTTGCTCATCAAGCCCAACAACATACTGTGCCAAACTTAGTAACTTTCTTCACTAGAGTGCAATACTTACATTTATTTAAACGATTTATAAAAAGAGGCACAATAAGGATGAATTTTTTTGTTGAAGCTTCTATAATAGAGTGAGAGAAGACAAAGAGGTGAACGATTTGTTAGATGGTTGGTTTTTATGGTTTATTTTATTTTGGGTAGTCGTCCTTATTTCGCTAATGGCTATTGGCGGATTTTTCATGTTCCGCAAGTTTTTAAAGGCTTTACCAAAGCAGGATGGGAAATCAGATTTAGATTGGCAGGAATTTTACTTAGATAAAACGATTCATCTATGGGGACAACCTGAGAAGGAATTTCTATATGAGTTGGTGAGCCCAGTACCTGAGCTATTTAGACAAGTGGCGAAAGAAAAAATTGCAGGTAAAATTGGCGAGCTCGCTTTAGAAGAAAAGGCGACATCTATAGACAATGATTTAATTATACGCGGTTATATTCAAGCTACGCCTAAACGTGACCACAAATTTTTACGTAAAAAATTAGATCAAATGCAAATTGATGTTACCCCATATGAGCATCTTTTTGACTAATAGGATGCAAAAAAGCCGCACTGCAATAGGTGCGGCTTTTTTTGATATAGAACGATTTAATTAGTTTAGCGATTTATGCTTTATTTAAATAAATGATCAAGCGCTTGGTAATCTTGTTGATAGCGCCCACCGTCTGCCACTTCTGCATGATACAGTGCTTTTAATGCATAGTTTTTTTGCAAATCCATATCCGCCATTAGCTCTTTTAATCGGTCATGCAATTCACGGTTTTCTTTTACAAGCAACTGCATCTGTGGTTTAAAATATTTCATCTAAGTAACTCCTCATTTTTTAACATGGTTCCTAGTATACCACGTTGTCGATTAGAAATCGCTTATTGCACCATATCCTCTTAATACAAAAAATTATTGTATACGTTAAAAAAACTACAACAGCAAATGTGCTAGTGTAGTTTCTTTTCTTTACATATTTTTTAATGGAATCGTTTTCTTGATTTTTTTAAATTGAATCAGCATTGCAATTCGCCAAGGCAATAGCATCGCAAATGCTAAAATCCAAAACATACCTGCTAACTCCCCGACATCTATCGAGCTACTTAAAATCATTTTTGCCACAACACGGAAGATTAACAGCCCAACTAAAATAAATACAAACGCTTTTGAACGTTTTAAATAAATATCGTGACCTTTTACTTCAAATTTCGAAGTAGCAATTAAAATGGTCGAGAACACCATACCTACCGCAGCAGCTTCTAAAATCTGCATAGGTGGCACTCGAAATTGTGCAAATAAAAACATTAACGCACCTGATGACATGGCAATAGGTGGAATGATAATTTTCTTCTCATTTGTAGGTTTTTTGGAAGCTCGCATACGTAATACCATCACAAAGCTACCCATTATAATGGCCATTATAGTCGAACCTATAACATAATATTGAGAAGGGATATTGCTTAACATAAAGAATCCTCCTCTGATGTTAAATTAGCAACTTTGACCAACTAGCTGGTCTGCTACAGCTCTTAATTTTTCTGGCTCGAAAGGCTTTGTAATAAAATCTTTCGCTCCACTTTCAATTGCTTCTACAATTAATTTTTGTTGTCCTAATGCTGTAATCATAACTATCTTTGCATTAGGAAATTCTGGGATGATTCTTTTTACAGCCGCAATACCTGTCATAACGGGCATCGTTACATCCATTGTTACAAGATCTGGTTGTAACTCTCGATACAGCTCTACAGCTTCTTTACCATTCACTGCATTGCCAACTACCTCATAACCCCATTCAGTAAACATATTACTGATTGTAACACGCATAAATAGCGTATCATCCACTACTAAAACTGTAGGCACGTATTCATCTCCCTCCACGTTAAAGTATGGTATGCCCTTTAGTTTAGCAGATTAGAAGCCAATAAATCCACCGAAAATAGGCTGCAATAATCGCGTGATATATGTTAAACCATCAAAGAATAACAATATCCCCACCGCAATCATAATATAGCCGCCAACTTTTACGATTTTTTGACTGTGTTTGCGAATCCAATTCATACGTGAAATGAAGAATGATAACACAAAGAATGGAATGGCAAAACCTAAATAGTAAGCAAACATATAGCTAAACCCTGAAGAAGGATTTGCTCCAGCTAACGTAATAATGGACATTAGAATTGGACCTGTACATGGTGTCCAACCCGCCGCAAATGCGATGCCGATTAATATGGAACCTATATAGCCGGATGGTCGATTTTTGAATTGAAATTTTCGATCTTTCATTAAAAAATCAATTTGCAGTAACCCTACAATCATTAACCCAAAGATAACGATTAAAATGGCGCCAACTTGACGCAATAATGTTTGATAGTTTAGGAAGAATTCCCTTGCTAATGATGCGCCTAGACCAATCATAATAAAAATAATTGAAAATCCTAATAAAAAGAATAGCGTATGCAAAATAGCACGCCTTTGCATCATGCCACGTTCAGATTTTAGCTCATCCAAAGTCATTCCCGTTATGTATGATAAAAATGCTGGATACAGTGGCAGAGTACACGGTGAAATGAAGCTTAAAAAGCCCGCTCCAAACGCTAGAAAAACGTTAATATCAGTTTCCATATTTTTCATTCTCTCCTTACAGTTACTGCCTCCATCGTACCAAAAAACAATGGAAATTGCGCCCTTAATGCTTGTGAACGTTTCTTGACGAAAAGTTGTAGAAACTGCGAAATCTTTTTGCTTTGCAAAAGGCACTTCTGAATTATGCGCCCGCTACGTTTTTCTGTCAACGAAATTTGCAATAATACAAGAATTTAAAATAAAGCCCTTTTATGTTTGCTAATTAGAAAAAAGGTACTGAGAAAGCGATTCTCAATACCTTTTACTAAAAAATTCACTGCTCTATGGAATCATCCAAGATAGGACATTACTTTGTAAAAAGGTTAGTATACAGATAAATAATAGCAACATCACACTATACTTTAATGCGAAGCGCAGCAATTCTGATTCTCTCCCTACAAGTCCAACCGCGGCGGCGGCGACTGCGATAGATTGTGGTGAAATCATTTTACCGGTTACACCGCCCGATGCATTCGCTGCAAGTGCAAGCACCGGTTCCATTCCAACAGAATCAGCCGTCACTTGCTGGAGCTTGGCAAATAAGACATTTGAAGATGTATCAGATCCTGTAATAAATACACCGAGCCAACCTAGCACAGGTGAGAAGAATGGGAATAATACACCCGTCTTCGCTAAAACTAAAGCAAGCGTTGTCATCATACCTGCTGTATTTGTCACATAGGCATAGGCAACGACACTACAAATCGTAATAAGCGGGTACTTAATTTCATTTAATGTTTCAAAAAATGTTGTTCCCCAATTGCGCCACGAAACGTTAAAAATAAATTTAGAAACGATGGCAGATAATAAAATAGCTGTACCTGCCGCACCTAGAAGTTCTACCTTATAGAAAGCTGCAATTGCTTCCCCCGTTGCGCCACTCACTACTTGATTATGTAAAAGCGGTACTTCAGCCGTAAATGTCATCGCTTGCCCCACTAAATTTACCCCTTTTAAAATAACATTTGTACCGTCATAATTTCCCGTTAAAGCACTTTTGACTACAGGAATCCCCCAGCAAGAAATAAAAGCCGTCAATATAATAAATGGTGACCAAGACTTTATGATTGTCCCTCCGCTGTACGACTCTTTTTTAGACATTGTATCAGCTGTAATCTCTTGTTCGGAAGCAAAACGATAAATCGTTTTCGGCTGCCAAAACTTCATGAAAACGGCAAGTGCAAAAAGTGATACTAGAGCAGATAAAACATCCGGTAATTCAGGACCGAGAAAATTCGAACTTAAAAATTGTGTGACAGCAAATGAAATACCAGATACTAAAATGGCTGGCATCACTTCCCAAGCTTTTTTAAAACCAGTCATAATAAAAATTAAGAAGAATGGAATAAAGACTGCTAAAAACGGTAATTGACGTCCAACCATTTTTGAAATTTCAAATGCGGCGATACCCGTAGGTCCTTCCATAGCCGTAATTGGTACACCGATGGCACCAAATGCAACTGGGGCTGTATTTGCAATTAAACAAAGACCTGCAGCATATAACGGATTAAAACCAAGACCTACTAATAATGCTGCTGAAATAGCAACCGGTGCGCCAAAACCAGCGGCTCCTTCTAAAAATGCACCAAATGAAAACGCGACGAGTAACGCTTGAATACGGCGGTCTTCGGTTATCGATAAGACAGAATAACGGATAATATTAAAATTCCCTGTTTTAACCGTGATATTGTATAAAAAAACCGATGTAATAATAATCCAACCGATTGGTAGTAGACCATACACAGCCCCTTGTGTGGCGGACATTACCGCTGTCCCTAGCGGCACTTTAAATGCAATGGCAGCCAATAATAAAGAGACAAGCAGAGTTGTTAAACCTGCCATATAGCCTTTCATTTTTTTTATGGCTAACGCCCAGAAAAAATAAAGTATTGGTATAACAGCGACGATTGCCGACCACGTCAAACTATCCCCCACAGCAGTAAAATTTTGTGTAAATGTCAAATTGCATACCCCCAAAATAAAAAGTTCTCCCCAATCATGACAATACGGCATTAACAGATTGTTGATGTTTTCAGTTGCAGTCTAATAGAAGCAAGACACGACTATCACGAGCCTCTTGCTCCTCCAATGCTACTATCTTCGTTTTGTCAGACTTGTAAAAACGTCAATTGAAGTTATCTTGTAACTAAACATTCAACACTTTTTTGCTAAGCTGGTTTACGCCCTCCAAACTTAAATAGATTAGGTCATCTGATGACTATATGTTAAAATTATATGAACTAAATTTTAAAAATTCAATATATTTTTAAAATAAAATTTCCATTTTAGCTACTTTAAGTAGCAATTACTAGCAAAACTGTACAATATTTTAATCCTAAACACCCAAGAAAAGTATTCATGAGAAACAGTGAGTAAATTAGCATTCTTCATGTATAATATACTTATATAGAGCAATTGATTGAGATGAATGAGGTGTAGCTCCTTGGAATTAAAGAAAATTAAACCGAAAAAAATATATGAGGAAGTATCAGAAATGCTCTATGAAAAAATTCGAGCTGGCGACCTGAAACCAGGAGATCGTCTTGACTCTGTCGAACAACTTGCTGAACAATTACAAGTAAGTAGGTCTGCCATAAGAGAAGCCTTATCTGCACTAAAAGCAATGGGCTTAATCGAAATTAAACAAGGTTCCGGCACTTTTGTTAAGAGCACTCCATCCAAACAACTTGACTTCCCACTTTCAACACTCACATTAACAAATAAAAAAGATGTCTCCCATCTATTAAAAGTACGCAAAATTATTGAAGTGGGTGCCGCTGCCAGTGCTGCCATTCATCGGACAGATGAAGATATACAAACAATGTTGCGTATTTTAGATGACATGAAACTAGCACAGGGTGATGGAGAGCTTGGCGAAAAAGCGGACTTTCAATTTCACGCGGCAATCTCTGCTGCCTCTCAAAACCCCCTACTGGCAACAATTTTAGACCAAGTATCCGGTTTAATGATTGAAACAATGAAAGAAACGCGTCGTATTTGGTTGTATTCTAAAAAAACGACAAGCGAAAAATTATATGATGAACATATGCAAATTTTTCTTGCCATTAAACAACAAAACGAAGAGCTAGCAAAGCATGCAATGTCTTCTCATTTAAGCAATGTAGAGGAAGTTTTAATGCACTATTTCGACACAACCGAATCTACAAAGGAATAAAATTCATAAATTGCCAGAGCTGATGTTATCGCAAAAAGTGTTAGATTGATTAAACACAATCTAGCACTTTTCTTTTTTGTCCCTCCCCTATTTTTTGAAAATTTGCAAATAGCACTTCCACCCATCTTATAGGTTGTAGTATGATAAAAACAATCTAACTGTCCACCAAGTCATCTGATGACCAGTTGATTAATCAATTGAAATTGCAAATCCATACAAAAGGAGCGAAAAGCATGAAAGTAACATTGTTTGCGACTTGTTTAGTCGATATGTTTCAAGGTGAGGTAGGAAAAGCAGTTGTCGAAGTTTTAGAAAGACTAGGTTGTGACATCGACTTTCCAGAAAATCAAATTTGCTGTGGACAGCCTGCTTATAATAGTGGTTATGTACAGGATTCGAAAAATGCGATGAAAAAAATGATAACTGCTTTTGAACATGCACAGTACGTCGTCTCCCCTTCTGGCTCTTGTGCTTATATGTTTAAAGAATATCCTGAAGTATTTAAAGGGGACCCTATATGGGAAGCGAAAGCACAGGCGTTAGCTGCTAAAACATATGAATTCACGGAATTTATTGTAGACATTCTACAGATTGAAGATGTAGGTGCACATTTAGAAGGTAAAGCGACATTCCACACCTCTTGCCATATGACTAGATTGCTCGGTGTGAAAGAAGCACCAATGAAATTATTAGGAAATGTTAAAGGTTTACAATATGTAGAACTCCCAGGAAAAGACCGCTGTTGTGGTTTTGGCGGCACATTTTCAGTAAAAATGGGGAATATTTCTGGAGAAATGGTCAATGAAAAAGTACAAAACGTAGAAGAAACGGAAGCAGATATTTTAATCGGTGCGGATGCGGGCTGCTTAATCAATATCGGGGGGCGTATTGAGCGACAAGGCAAACCCATTAAAGTGATGCATATTGCGGAAGTACTAAACTGCCGATAAGTGGCTTTTAGAGGAGGATAATCGAATGGCAATGAAAACAAGCGATGATAGGTTTAACAAGCGAGTATCGAAAGAGCTAGAAAATACCTTTATGCGAGGTGCGGTATCCAGTGCACAAGAACGCTTTCAAACGCGCCGATTACAACAAGCAGATGAGCTTGGGCACTGGGAAGAATGGCGTTCACATGGTGAGGAAATTCGCCAGCATGTTCTCGCCAATTTAGATTATTACTTATATCAACTGAGTGAAAATGTAGCAAATCGTGGTGGACATGTATATTTTGCTAAAACTGCCGAAGAAGCTACTAGCTATATTCAACAAATCGCCGAAAAAAAACAAGCGAAAAAAATTGTCAAATCTAAATCCATGGTAACAGAAGAAATCAATTTAAATCCCGCGCTCGAACAACTGGGCTGTGAAGTGATTGAAACAGACCTTGGCGAATATATTTTGCAAGTTGGAGATCATGAACCCCCATCGCATATCGTCGTACCAGCATTGCATAAAAATAAAGAGCAAATTCGCGATATATTTAAAGAAAAACAAGGCTATGAGCAAACAGAAAAACCAGAAGAACTAGCCCTTTATGTTCGTGAAAAACTACGAAATGAGTACTTAACAGCAGATATTGGCATTACTGGCTGTAACTTCGCTATCGCAGAAAGTGGCTCCATCACACTCGTTACAAATGAAGGAAATGCTGATTTAGTAACCGCCTTACCTAAAACACAAATTACTGTGATGGGCATGGAACGAATTGTGCCCACGTTCGAAGAAATGGAGGTCCTCGTTAGTTTATTAACGAGAAGTGCTGTTGGGCAAAAGCTAACAAGCTATATTACGACGTTAACTGGTGTAAAAGATGAAGGCGATACGGATGGGCCAGATGAATTCCACTTAGTTATTGTCGATAATGGCCGTTCAGCTATTTTAGGGGGGGAATTCCAACCAATTTTGCAATGTATTCGCTGTGCAGCTTGTGTTAACGCTTGCCCTGTATACCGTCATGTTGGTGGACATACGTACGGTTCAATTTACTCAGGTCCTGTCGGTGTTGTGTTGTCACCATTGCTAGGTGGTTATGATGATTTCAAGGAGTTACCATATGCCTCGACTTTATGCGGCGCTTGCACAGATGCATGTCCTGTCAAAATCCCATTGCATCAACTGATTCATCGCCATCGTCAGGTCATCGTTGAAAATGAAGGAAGAGCCCCGGTGTCCGAAAAGCTTCTTATGAAGGCGTTTGGCTTAGGTGCTTCCTCCCCTACTTTATACAAAATGGCAACGAAAATGGCAGCACCAGCCATGTCTCCATTTACAAAGGATAATAAAATTTCAAACGGCCCAGGACCATTAAAAGCGTGGACAGAAGCAAGAGATTTCCCAGCTCCGAATAAAGAAAATTTCCGAAGCTGGTTTAACAGCCGTACAAAAGGAGGTTCTGAATAATGGCAGGAAGCATTGTAAATAGAGATGCATTTTTATCGAATATTGCCAAGCAACTTGGACGAGCACCAAAAACACAACTAACAAAACCAGTTTGGCAATACCAACCTCAAGACCGTGTGTTAAAAGATGCTACGAAAGATGAACTCGTTGCTGTCTTAGCGAAGCAATGTAAAAATATTAATACTGATGTTATAGTTACTACTACAGAAAATCTAGCAACGGATTTGCAAAAAGTCGTAGAGCAATACGGTGGTCGCTCTGTCATCACATGGCAAGACAAACGCTTTAAAAATTATGGTTTAGCTCAATTGATGCATACACAATGGCCACAAGTCGATATTGAACTTTATGTATGGGATGAAACACAGCCAGAGGAAAATATCCGACAAGCCGAAAAAGCAAATATCGGTTTGACAATTAGTGAGATGACTTTAGCCGAATCTGGAACAGCCGTCCTATTTAGCGATAAATATAGAGGGCGAACGATAAGCTTTTTACCAGAAAAGTCGATAATTTTGATGCCAAAAAGCACCATCGTTCCACGCATCACCCAAGCAGCTCGATGGATGAGCCAAAAAGTTCAAAATGGGGAGCATATCGCTTCTTGCATTAACTTTATTACAGGTCCTAGTAATTCCGCAGATATCGAAATGATTCCTGTCGTTGGTGTCCACGGTCCGATTAAAGCCACTTATATCGTTATCGAAGATCAATAATGATGGAAACAGGCATGCCAGATGTACTGCATGCCTGTTTTGCTTTATATTGAATCAATCCGATAGTGGTTATCGCCACTAAATCCCCGTTTTCGCCACTGCTAGAATTCTACCTATTTGGTATTAGTTTGCTATTCTTTGCTAGCGTTTTGTCATCGTAAAATTCAGGATGCGCTTCCTTTAAAACTGACCTCCGCAGTAATACAAGTGTCATTACCACTATAATTATACTTGTCACTAGCAATATACCAGTTGCTGGGAGAGAATCGTATAGTACTCCATAGACAAGCATACCAATTGGCATCATGGACATCGCCATTGTTTCCATTAGTCCAAATACGCGTCCGCGATACTCCTCGGAAATAAGCTTTTGCATAAAAACGCCTAGAGGCATATTTACACCCATTTCAAAAATAGCAAAAATAAAATACAAGCCAATATAAAAGATAACAATCATTGCATACGATAGATTCGTCACTAAAGGGATTACCGCAAAACTTAAGCTATTTGAAAGCAACAATAAACTTATTTTAGAAAAACGAAGTGGCACTTTTATTTCGGCACGTGATGCAAAATAGATGGAGGCCACTAACATACCACCCGCCCCCGCTGCTTCAATAAAACCAAAATGGGTAGATTCAACCTTTAGTAATTCGATGATGATATACGTTCCACCAACGACAATGGCAGAGAAAAATAAATTAATCCACAACGATAGCCACATCACAACTTTAATGACCTTATGTTGTTTGATATAGCTAAAGCCTCCAACAAGTCCTTGCCATATCTTTTCCGCTTTAGCAGTGTCCCCTCTCGTACTATACAAATTAAAATTCATCGTGGCCTCTAAGCAAAAGGCTATCGCGTACGCTACCATATGAACTATTAAAAATACTTCCATAGAGAAAAAGCCGTACATCATCCCACCGATAACAGGTCCCCCAACAGCCGCTACAGACACCGACATTTGGTTAAATGACATTGCCCGCTGTAAACGTTCTGGATTAACGAGTGTTGCAATTGCTGAAGTAAAGGTTACGCTCGAAAATGCTGAACAAAGCGTATAAAATACGGTAGTCACATAAATCGCATTAACAGACATACCAATTGTCTCTGTATAAAACAATAAACTTGCCATCGTTAAAATCGTTCCAGCTTGTGCTATTAATATTGTTCGTTTCTTTGAATAATTATCTGCGACATATCCTGCTAATGGCGCAACAAGTGCTCTAGGTAATATGGAACAAATCATATTTGTTGCAAAGCTGGTAGCGGAACCCGTCATCGCTAAAATATACAAACTAATACCAAAAGACAATACATGCGACCCTAACATTGCAATCATTTTACTGGCGGTAAAAGTCCACAAATGATAGGTCGCCTTTTTATATTTTGCCGCTTCACTCATTAAAAAACCCCTCCATATTTTAATTTAATTTAAAAGTTTAATTTTATTAAACAAAATATAACACGATTCCCACTTTTCGCGCAATAAAAAGTTTAATATAATTAAACAATTAGGTGGCATCGAGTTTCTCTTTTGCTTTTGGCAAAATGTATAGACTTTACAAAGATTAGTGATTATTGTTAGTAGTAAAGAAAGGAGGCGGGGCAGTGGACTCTTTAGGCACGCGAATTCGCAAATTACGAAAAGAACGAAAATTAACATTAGAGGCGCTTGCTGCCGATCGTCTAACAAAAGGTATGCTCAGCCAAATAGAAAACGATAAAGCGAAGCCATCAATGGAAAGCTTAGAATATATTGCGGAACGACTTGGAGTCAAAGCAAGTGAACTACTTGAACAAGTAGCATCCTCTGATATACGTCAGTTGCTGGAGCAAGTAGAAATTATGTTTGCTGAAGTAAGACGAGGAGATGCGGATAACCATCAGCAAATTGTTGATATCATTCAACCTTATATAGAAGATTTCCCTCTTAGCTATGAAGCAGGACGTTTACTGTATATCTATGCTGATGCCCAATATGAGGCAGGTTTATTGACATGGGAGGCGCCGCTACAACAAGCACGGCAAATATTTAGAGAAATTAATTTATTAAGCCATTGGTTAAAAACTTATATTCTACAACTCGCTATTTTGTCAGAAAATCGTCGATACAATGAGGCTTATCGCTGTATTCTACAAGTAAAAGAAGAAGTTGCACATGAAAACTATCAGTTAGATTCCCGAGATACTGCAAAATTAGCTTATTATATTTGTATTTTTCAACTAGCCATCGGTGAACATGAAGCTGGTAAACAACTCATCAAAGAAACGATAGAACATGCACATCAAAATCAATTGTTTTATCATATCGATGATTTATACCGTATTGGTGCCTATTGTGCGATGATAGATGGTGACTTCAAACAGGCGGATAAAATGATTATGAAGTTGGAGCAATATCGCATGTTTGTTGAACAAGCTGATGTCGACGCCTTTATATACGTCTTAAAAGCCCATTATTATAACAATTATACTCATGATTATAAGCAAGCATTAGTTGAAATCGAACAATTCCGTGCACTTACTGGCTCCACTAAACTAGATTCGAATTTTTATTACGCTGAAAAGGGAAAATCGTTGTATTTACTTGGTCGTTATGCGGAATCACTTGAGGCCTTTAACCACTATACAGAAATCCCTATTTTCATCTCACATCCTTATGATTTACTTAGTATGAATGAATGTTTTTCCTATAAAGCTCTTTGCTATGCACAGCATGGTGAATTGACGACTGCCTATGAAATTGCCAAAAAAGCTTATATTGACTCAATCGATTTAATTGACCTTCCATATAAGCAAAAAATTGAGGAAACCTATTTAACGATTAAAGCACAAATCGATTCGAGGTAATAAACGATGAACGGGACATTGAAAAAAGTGTTAGAATGACTGCTGTCAATCTAACACTTTTACCTTATGTTACGCAGATTTATGATGTGCTTTTCTTATTTCTAAAATTTTTGAACCAGAAAACAATAATAAGGCTATCCAAATAATACTGAATGCCAACAGCTCTACTGGGCTGAACGGTTCCTTATACAGAACGACACCCAAAATTAACACGATGGTCGGTGCCACATATTGTATAAAGCCCAATAAATAAAGCGGAATATTTTGAGCACCTTTTGCAAATAAAATTAAGGGCACTGCTGTTACAATCCCACTCACGACCATGAGTACATCCGTTTGGATATTGACGTGTAAAAATGACGCTTGGCTTGTTGTAAATAAATAGACGTAATATCCTAGTGCAAACGGCAGGATAAATAGCGTTTCAATGGCAAGTCCCCTTGTTGCATCCAGGGTAATTTTCTTCTTCAATACCCCGTAAATAGCAAATGATAACGCAATAAGAATTGCCACCCAAGGCACTGTTCCATAGTTTACCGTTAATATGATGACCGCAATAAAGGCAATTGCTGTTGCAACCCATTGTGCACGACTCAAACTCTCTTTAAAGAAGACCACACCAAAAATAACCGACAATAGTGGATTAATATAATAGCCAAGGCTTGTCTCTATTAAATGTTCATGTGTTACTGCCCAAATATATAAGTACCAATTCATTGAAATAACAAAGGAAGCACAAGCTAGTTGCCAAAAACTCTTCTGGTGCGTCCATAAATATTTTAAATCAGCTATTAAATCTTTACGCATACCGACAATACTCACTACTAATACTGTAAAGACGAAAGACCATATGACACGCCCTAATAATATTTCCATACTCGGCACATGCTCAAGCAGTTTCCAATAAAGTGGGAATGCTCCCCAAATAGCATAGGCTAAAAACGCTGCCCATACTCCTTTTTTCTCGTTTGACATTGTCTTGAATTCTCCTACTCTTCTTAAATCACTTACGATTTCTCGTATTTCCACATGATGACATTCATAATGTAAAGAATAGACTAATTATAGGACTTTGATTGGCAACTGTAAATGCACAAAATTACTATGGACGTGTTGTTTATCGCTTAAACACGTTTTGTTACGCTTTATTCTCACTTTCTAGCTCAGAAATATATTTTCGCACCATACTATAACTTATATCAGGATTAATTTGACGTTTTATACGAATATGAATTTCTTTAATGCCTACACCTTGCTCTCGCATATCTCGAATCATTGATTTTAATGGGCCTGATAGCGATTCCTTTGAAAGAGCCGTATATTTACTAAGCTCAATTAGCAAGTCGGTATTCTGTCGACGGAGTTCCTTCAGCTCATCGATTACACAATTATATTCGGTAAGCTTTTTTTGTAGCACCGCATTTTGCTGCGTGAGTTTTTGTATGTCTGCTTCAAGCGTTGTGTTTTGTTTTTTTAAACTTTTCTGTTCTTGCTCCAAAACAAGTTGCTTCTCATCTACATCAAGATGCATGTCATTTAATAATTTTTCAAAATGAAGTAATTCCTTATAGCGACTTTGCGTTAACACCATGAGCGTTTCCGTCGTTTGAACAGCTAGTGTACCATCTTGCATTTTTTCCCATGTTAATGCTGATTGATCCATTTTGCTCATCACTTATATCTCACTCCATTACTAAATTGTTCGTGTAATGGGATTCCCTTGTTCAACATCTTTCAGCTTCCTTCGTTATGATAATCATTCTCATTTACCTTATCATAATGACAAAAGTCTTTTTTGTCAAAATAAAAAATACAGGCTTCTTAAATTTAAGGAACACAGCAATCCAGCCCAGCCAGTTAGTTTACTAGAGACATCCATCTTAGTGTTGCTTTACAGTCCATAATAAAAAGAGAAATTGCGCAGTGCAATTTCTCTTTTTGTTTGAACTGATTGTAATTATAAGTCACCCTCGGTAACTTCATTATTATTGTTATTACCTTTGCCGTTACCATTGCCATTTCCATTGCCATTACCGTTACCATTGCCATTGCCATTGCCGTTACCTGGCTTTACAACCAACACATCAAATGTTAGTGTATGCTCACCATACGTTACTGTAATCGTCGTATTCCCTTGACCTTTTCCTTTTACGGCACCTGCTTTTACAGTAGCTATTTTATCATTTGCTACTTCGTATGTTGCCAGATTTGTCACATCTTTTTCTGTCGTTTTACCTTCAAAAGTAGTAACTTCCGTAATTTTAATCGCAACCTCTTTACCAATTCTTGTTTCTACCTGCGCTTGGTCAATTTCTAATGTGACAATTGGAGTTTCTACATTAGGTGCTTTCACTGTCACATTCATCGTCACTTCATTCGCACCGTATGACATAGTAATTGTCGTTGTGCCTTCCCCTACTGCCGTTACTACGCCATTGACTACAGTGGCAACATTTTCATCTCCAACAACATACGTAGCTTTAGACGTTACATCTTGCACTGTTGCTTCACCTTCTGCAGGTGTTGACGTTTCTGTTAGCGTTAGTTGTGCTGTTTCTCCAGTTGTTAGGTTGAGCTCAGTTGGATTTACAGAAAGTGTCACTACTGGCTCTACCACTTCTTTTTCATAGATCACTGCTTCCCCAACATTCCCCGCAGCGTCATTAATTTTTACTGTAACCGCATTCGTTTCTGCTGTTACTGGGAATGTAAAGCTACCGTCTTGATTTAGTTCAAATGCAACTGGCGCTTGTACTTCCCCATTTACCGTCGCAATATAGGAAGCTTTTAATTTATCATTTAAATTGTAATTTAAACCGTATGCACTTAACGCTACATTGTAATCAATATACTTATCTGTTACCTGCCCAGTAGCAACGCCTTGCGCTACTGAACCAGTAATTTCTGGTTTAGTCGATTTGACAAAAATTGGTCCAACATAGTCTGACACTACGCCTGATGCTGCAAGACCAGTAAAGTCAATTGTATACACACCATCTGGAATCGTTGTGGCAGGTGCCGATCCCCATGGTTTGTATTGCCCACCTACTTTTAGCGTATAAGAACCTTTTCCTAGTGCAGTCCCTGCATGTATATAGCCAATGTAGCCATCTCCATATTCTCCGCCTTCTGGATTCATAATATCCCAAAGCTCAATATAGTTCGTTGTTACATCTCCAGTTAATGTGAATGATAGTACAGCCGAGTCTTTCACTCCATCTCCGTTAAAGGAAAGATCCGTTTCTGTAATAGTCAAGTCTTTCACTTCAGTTGTTGCCTCTGCGCCAAAATCGGCTGCAAATGGCAATGAAATTTCTGTAGCTCCATTACCGATGTAAATATAACCTAGTAATTCAGAGCCGTTTGGAGCGGAAGCTTGCGAAGCTGTTAACGTAATATTTAAAACTTGCTCACCTACTAGATTAAATGTTGGCTGGTCTACTGTAACAGTTGCATCACCAAATGTTTTTGTTACATCAACTGAAACATTATAGTTACCGCCGTTCCCTTTGATATCTTTTACTAATACTTGTTTCGTGACAGAAATATCTCTATCTTTAAGTGATTGTGGACCGAAAGTAACGGTACCTTTCAAGTTTTCTGCCACTGCACCCGTTCCATCTAAAATTGCGCTATCAAGTGCATAAGCAAGAATTTCCGGATGAGCTGCAGCATATGCATTGACACGCCCTGCCCCTTGAGAAAATACATCGTATTTTGTCTTATCTAAAACTTTTGCTGTATTAGAAAGCGCTACTTTTACATCGAACGCATTCCAATCAGGATTTGCTTGTTTAACTAACGCCGCAATACCTGCGATATGTGGTGTTGCCATAGAAGTACCTGTTTTACGAGCATATGCTTCAGCATAATTGGCATTAGGGAAATCTTTTTTATACATTGGAATCGTAGACATAATATTTGTTCCAGGTGCACTTACATCTGGTTTAATATCAAAGTTTGGTGTAGATGGACCACGTGAACTAGAAGAGTTTACCTCATCGCCCGTAGTATTTGTTGAAGCAAATTTACTAAAGCTTACTTTTCCTGCGCCACTTGCTAAAGCAGCGCGAATGGCAGCACCATCTGTTTGGGACATATCAAATGTTGGTAAAAACTCAAATGAATCACCAAGGAATGTGCCTGAAATGTTTGGTGCATTCGTTCCACCAGCAAAGTTATGAATAATTGTTGCAACTGCTCCATTTGCCTTTGCATTGGCGATTTTATCAACGAATGCGATACCGCCTCGAGAAATCAAGGCTACTTTCCCCGCCACATCGATTCCTTCATAGTCTTTTACTTCACCGTTTCCAGGGACAGCTACTAAATCAAATTCCCCTTGCAGCTGTGTTGCTACATTTTTCCCAAAAGTCGTACCCATTAACGGAAGTTGTTTTGTTAAGTTGTAATTGCCAACGGTAACTTTGACTTCCCCGTTATACATTGTTTCAGGATTCGTTGTGTTCCCTACAGCAATTCCTAAACGAGCCGTTGCAGGCGTACCCATTGTTCCGCGATTTGGACCAGAGTTTCCTGTTGCAATGACTCCGATTGTGCCAGCTATCATTGCGTTATTAATCGCAAATGAACCAGCGTCTGTTTCAGAGTTTGCTCCCCCGCCAAGCGAAAGATTGATAATGTCCATTTTTTCTAATACAGCCGTTTCAATTGCTTTTACAATACCGGATGTAGCACCACTTCCGTAAGCCCCAAGAACACGGTAAGCATAAAGGTCTACTTTTGGTGCAATTCCTTTAATACCGTATTGATTAGCTCCGATTGCTGCAATTGTTCCCGCAACATGTGTACCGTGAGAAGTATAGAATGCGCTTCCTTTTTCATTAAACTCCGGTGTTCCAACTGGACGCTCCGAAGGTAATGTTTCTGATGCATCGTTATCTGCACGAGGCTTCGAGTAAGTTGATGAATATGGAATAAAGTTTTTTCCACCTTTATAAATTCCAGCAAATTCAGGGTGATCGGCGTCAATACCCGTATCTAATACGGCTACCTTAATGCCTTGTCCTTCCAATCCTTCGTTCCAAAGCTGTTCAATGCCAAGGAAAGAATTACTTGTATTCATTTGCGCTTCTACCTGATCTTCCTTAACCAGTTCCGATGATTTCATCGTATCATCTTCTGATGCGTAAACAATGGCATCTGGTTCGATTAATGTAATGCCTTCGATTGTAAGCAATTTTGGAAGATCATTTGCTTTTACAGTTGCTGCGAAGCCATTTAAAACTGTATCGAATGTGTAGCCTTGCGTCATCTGAACATTTTTAACAGCTAACTCTTTTTGTACTTGTGCTTGTTGTGCTTTTACATTAGAGCGAGCTTCATTTGCCTGAGCTTTAGAAAATCTTTGGCCTTTAAGTTGGCTTATTCCTTGCTCTAGTGCCACAGGCATTTCAGATAAATGAACAATAACTGCCACCTCTTGATTGCCTGATACATTTTGTAAGCTTTCATGGAGCGTTGGACCATCTTTAGACAAGCTTAGCTGTTCAGCGATAGCAGCCTTTAATTGAATAATACTTTCGCTTTGACCATCCTGCTTGAATGGTTTCGATTCTTCAGCACTAGCACTCGATAATGGAGCCAAGAGAGAAAGCACCATAATGAAAGCTAAAATACTACTTAAAAATGTCGTTAACTTAAACTTTTTCAAATCTCATTTCCCCTTCCTCCTTTAATTGTCACACTTTTCAGTTTAGTGTGATATTTCCAATTTATCACAAATAAACTAATTCGAATATCGTAATATTTGAATATTTTGAAATATTGATAGAAAGTAGCATTTTCAATTAGTTGTGTTATATCTATATACCTATTAATTTATTAAAAATTAGAACTTTAAAAGGATAAATGAATTATAAAATTCATATTCAATTAATCCTATAAAGATAGGAATTTTATATCAGATAGTTTAGTTGTTTACAGAACATCAGGAGTGTCGGGAGGGGGAAATCGAGTGAACATTAAAATAGCTGGCGATTATTAAAAACCGCCAGCTAATAGCATCGTAATAGAAGATAATGGAATGTCCTTATTTTGTTTCATTTGTTGCAGCAGCTTGAATTTCATAGAAAGCCCAGTGATTGTTTGGAATATCCTTAAAGATTGGTACTGTGCTATCTGTCAATACTGGACGATCGAAAAGTCGATTTAGGACTTTTACCGCCTGTGCACGTGTTAGTTTCTCTTCAGGTCTAAATTGACCATTACCTGAGCCAACCATAATACCCATCGAGCTTATGCGTTGGATTTCCTGTGCAGCCCAATGCGTAGATGCCACATCACTGTATGTTTCGCCGTTTGCTGTTATTGCACAATACGGCGTATCTGTAGTTCCTTCTGCACATTGCTTATCAATCCACCTTACAGCAATGACCGCCATTTGGGCTCTCGTTATCATATCGTTCGGACCAAATGAACCATTTTGACGACCTTGCATAATTCCTTCGGTACGAACATACTCTATATCATTTTTTGCCCACGAAGCAGCTGTATCTGCATAAAAAACATTAGATGCTTCTGGTACATTATGATTACTTAGGTTTCTTGCTAGCATTGTTGCCATTTGCGCACGTGTGACATAGGCATTCGGACGGAATGTACCATCTGCATAGCCTTGAATATAAGAAGCAAATGACTTGCTATCTTCTGTAGGTTCCTTTTCGGGTTCTTCTTGTTGTGCTTGTTCTGCATATAGTAAAGTAAAAGTAGAAAAATGCTGCACATTAAAAGCAATCGCTGTTTGCCCTTTCGCAAATTCTACAATACGTCCACGGATGATTTCGGCTGAACCATTACTATGCTCTACGTAAACCATCAATTGTTCCCGTTGAGCTGAAGTTAAATTCGCTGGTAATGGTAGTAGCACTGTTACCGGACGATTTTGTAGATTTGTGTCAATCGATATTGATTGACCAACAAACTTTACATTAGCGCCATGACTCTGTTGTAACACTATTTCCGCTTGTTTCGCTCGGTCTTCGATTGCTTTTTGCCTTAGGGCATCCTTAATCGGAACGATTCGGAAGTAAATATCTTCATTGAAGTCTGTCATAGAAGTAAAGGGAACATCTATTTTGACCATCGTCATATCAATACCAAAATAGGACTTACTCTCTTGTAATCGTTTAGCAGCCTCTTTAGCAAGTATCACCTTTGTCTCACTTGCTGGTTGCGCCATCTCGGGAATGACAAGTCGAGATTTTTTATCTTCTTGATTTGCTAATTTTCGAAGAAACTCGTTTGCATTTGCCACCGTAAAATGCACGCTATCTTGGAAACTACCGTTACTAAATACACGTGTTAACACGGTTTGTAAGAGTACCTCGTTTGGCTTACGCGGATCTACTATATTCACCATAACTTGATTACTTGGTACAACGGGGTCAGGACTTGCTGTTGATGATCCCCCATCTCCTGGTACATAGTTTGCTGACCATAGCGCATACAACACGAGGTTCCCTTTCCCCATTTGAAGCGTTTGCCCTGCTTTATAAGTAACGCCTTTTCCATCAGCTTTCGTATTCCAACCTACGAATGAAAAGCCAACTTTATTTAAATTCCCATGATTTAACACCGTTATTGTTTCCTGCGTTTTATAGCGCTTCGAATCGATCGGCACGTTCCCCCCATCCGCTCCGTTGCTGTCATAGATAACGGTGTACGTTGGCAATGCGCTCGTTGTAAAATGCCAAGTCGTAGTATTCGTAATGCCGTCATACACATTACCAGCCAAATCAATAAATGCTCCTGCATCAATTTGAATGCTATAAGCCGTGTTATTATTTAAATCCTTTGTAGGATTTATTGTCACGCTGTGATTCGCGATTGAAACATTGGCATGCGTAACGTCAATCGTTTCAACAATTTGATTTGTAGAAGCATTGCGAATTACAATATTTTTATTCGTAACTGGCAAGATCTTTTCATTAAACGTTAGCACAAGATTATCTGTAGGCTGTACATTCGTTGCCTGATGCGCTGGGAAATAGGTTGTTATTTCAGGAGCCTTTTTATCAAACACGACAACTGTTCCTAATGAAACGTCTGTCACTTGTAAGCCATCATTCCCCGCTAAATCTTGATAATCCATTGTAAAAGGAATCGGTCCCTCTGCATCTACTGACTGAAGCGTATAGCTTGCTTGCCATGTTTTAGCATCCCCATCACCTTTATCGCTTACATTTGCTGTTTGTCCTAGAATCGTAACATTTGGCGATTGAATTGCCTCACTTGTCTCAAAGTCGATTGTAATACTATCATTAACCTTAGCAACTGTTGGATTAGCATTGTTTGACACCATAGTACCCTTCTTTACAGTTGGCTTTATGCCATCAACTGTAACAAAGCTGCCATCCGTTACGTCCGTTATCTCTATGGCTGCATTACCTAGCACATCTTTGAAATTGATGGTAAAAGGTGCTATGCCTTCTAAATCACCATGCGCTATCACATAAGTCGCCTGCCAGTTCGTTGAAGCGCCACTTACAGTAGCTGGTTTTCCGGCAATGGTAACAGATGGTGTTTGGATCGTCTTATCTGTTTTCATTGCTAAAGTGATGGTATCGCCTACCTTCGCCTTTGTCGGATTTAGATTAGTCGATTTAATGGTCACTTCTACTGCTTGTGGCACAACTTTATCAATCGCAAAAGTAACGGTAGTCGTGTTACCTGCGCTATCTGTTACAACCAAAGTATAATTTCCAGTTGACTTTACAATAGTGCCACTTGTGAAGGAAGCTCCATTCAAGGTAGCAGTTCCTTCATTAAAGCTTATCGTTACGTCGGTGTTGTAAACCCCACTATTTGCAACACCTGTTATAACTGGAGGCGTTGTATCAAGCACAATCGTATCTGAAAATACATTCGATAGATTACCAGCCGTATCCTTTAGTTGCATATAAACCGTTTTATTACCATCCCCGCTTGATAATGTCCAACTTTTTGTTGATACGTTTGGCTCCCAACCGGACCACGTAATCCCATCATTCGAAAAGCGCATTTCTATCGCTTCTCCTTCTGTATCCGTTGCCGTCATTGTTAAGGTAACGTTAGGAGTACTTGTAGATGCTAGTCCATTATGAATAGTCATTGTGCCTGTAGGTGCATGATTTTTAGTAACTTGGATTATAAACTCCTTATCAAACGTATTGCCAGCCTCATCTGTTACGCTTATCGTAATCTTATAACTATTTTTCGTATCGTAGGCAAATAACGCATTTGTCTTCAATACATTTCCAACAATCGTAAAGAAGCTTGTATCCCCTGACTGTAATGTATAGCTGAATGTTGGTGAACTTCCTGAATCTGTTGCTGTCAGTGTCCCAACTGTTGTACCAATGGGCGCCTTTTCTTGAACAGTCATATTACTAAGCGCAATATTGGTAGGTGGTGTAGCATCATAAATTATTTGCAATTCATTTGAAGCTTTATTGAATGCACCACTACTATTCGCAACAACTTTTTCAGGAATTTTAATTTTCACAGCACCATCTGCAATCGGTGATATTTGTGCCGTATATGTGGTACCGCTTCCTGATAGAGAGGTAGCATTTCCATTTGTAACAGCTATATCATCCACCGTAAAGCCTGTTACTGACTCACTGAATACCGTCGTTATAAGAATTGGATTGCTATTAGTTGGGCTAGTCTTATTTGATGAAATGGTCACGTTAGGGCGTGCTTTGACAATAAGGTTCATCGTATAGACACCGCTATCATTCATACCATCGCTTACCTTAAATGCAAACGTTGAAGCAGTACCATTGTCGGTAATGTATTTTAACTTACCTGCATCTAAGTCAACTTTACTAACTGTCATACCATTTGGAATGGCTTCGGCAGCATCGAACTGCCCATTCAGATTGCTATCAAGGAAAAGTTGGCCACTAGTTGGGATTGCAGAGATTTGAATCTGTTTTAACGTGTCGCCAGCATCTTCATCAGAAAAAGCAAAAGAAGTAGAATTAAATGTATACACTTGACCTTCATTGACATTTACCGTTCCATTACTGGATGTAGGTGGTTTATTTAATGTAAGTGTTGTGACCTGCTGCATCGAATAGGCACTCTTGGAGCCATCAGCATCTTTGACAATAACATTGAAATAATAGCTTGTATTAGCAGTAAGTCCTGTAACATTATAGGACGTAATATCTTTAGCATAACCGCTTCCTAAAGCTGTTCCATTGGATTCAATGGCACTAACCGTATCAATATTATTACTACTAGATTGATAGACGCGGTATTCTAAATCACCTTGAGCTGTTAAATCGTCAGATGCTTTCGCCCAGTCCAACTGTACTCCTGATGCAGTGATAGTTGAAGGCGTAATTGCGCTATTGGTAACGGTTGGCGGATTATTAGGAATATCGATTGTAAAGTGTGTAAATGTTACATCCCATATCCCCGCCTGAACAATATCTATAAACTGTACACTGACAGTAATGACAAATGAGTGAATGCCCTCTAAATTTACTGGAATATCATAAATGGGTTCATGATAGGCAACTGTTTTAAAGATTACGGGACTTCCTTTTGGATTTCCGTCTTGATCATACCCTTGAATCGTTAAACTTAGCGCATCGTTTGCTTTATGTTTATTAATCGTATTAATCTTGAATGATTTTAAATTAAAGACACCGCCCACAAAGTTTTCGCCAGCGGAAATTCGAATTGATTTTGGTGGCGAATATTCATTTGCATCAATATAATACCCAGCAGGAAATTGTGTCCCATCACTATACTTTAATAAATCAAAACCATCATCACCAGTACGACTTACTACAAAGCCATTATTCGTATCAGCTAGCCATGTAGGTAGTGTTAAATCTTGTGTACACTTAGGAAAATTCGGTGTATCACAACTAGCCGCCTCTACTTGAACAGGTGACAAAAAACTAATCCCAGTCAATTGGCTAAAAGTAATCAACAGCAAACATAGCATCATTATAAAAATCTTTTTTCCCATTTTGGTTCTCCTTTTTAGTTGATTCACACCCTTCGCCAAAATCATTCCTAGTTTCTAGAAGGAAACTCTCCAAATAAACAAATAATGAAATTCAACCCTAAATACGGTTGCATATTATTATGTGGTTGACTTCCACCTGCTTGATCGATCGTCATCGCATTCATGGTTGTATTTCCTGAAACTGAATAAGCAGGGAGTGAGCCCCTACCTTGCTGTTCGGTCCAAATTGCTCCCGTTGGCTCATTACTTGTTGTTGGTACATTGTTACAAGCGGCCAGATGATGATGACTTGGCATTTCTGTTGTTAGTAATGTAACAGTAGCAGAACCTCCAGTTGTTCCGATATTTCTTGGCGTTAATCCTGCACCTGTTCCTTGATGAATCGCTGCCCTCCCACTTAAATTGGGTAAAGCAAAGGTTGTCTTTCCATCTCCTCCATAAGTATTACCTATGATGGCAAATAACGTACTATTCGAAGCTATGCTTAGTAACTGACCATTACAAAATGCCCAATTTTGTGGCGCAAAATTACCACCAAATATTCTAATTTCTCCCGTGTAGGCTTCTGACATGATTTCTTCACTTCCTTTTTCTTTAATTTCTTGGTGGATAAATGCCAACTAAAGCTATGCAATAATTCGCCACACTGTATGGCTGCATATTTTGATGCGGCTGTGAATTGCCAGATAATGATAAAGCTTGTGCATTCATATTCGTATTTGGTTGATTAACTGAATAGACATTATCAGTGGATGTGCCCCATACATTACCAGTAGGCGTTTTCAATGAAGTATTTTCCGAACTAGCCGTGACAGCATGGTTATGCGTCGGCATTTCATTCAAGGTTAACATATGTGTTTCTTGTCCAGCTTTTTGTCCTCTTGTCACACCATTACCTACATGAACTGGAACCCTGCCTCTTAAATCAGGTAAGGCAAATGTTCGAATGCCATCACCTCCATAAGTTGTGCCCAATAAGGAGTATAAGGCTTGATTTGAATTAATTTGTAATAATTGCCCATTACAGTATGCCCATCCATTTGGTACGCCTGCAAAGCTAAATAATTTGATTTCACCTACAAATGCTTCAATCATCTTTTCTTCCTCCTAATTAAATGATGGGTACATACCGTAAAGAGCGATGATATAACTAATGGTTAAAAAGGGCATTACATTGTCATGAGGCGCATTTCCGCCAACACTTGAAATGCTTGTTGCCTTCATTGTGCTATTTGGTAGTTGTGTCGAATATTGTATGTTTTTCGCCCAAACAGCATTTTCTGGACTAGGTGTTGTACCAGCAAGAGAAGAAGCTTTCACTAGGTGCGTATGAGCTGGAAGTTGGGATGTACTTAAAGTAACAGTCTCCGTTCCCCCCATTTGTCCCATTATATAATTAGTCCCAGTTATTGGGTTATGTCCTTGGTGAACAACGACTCTACTTTGATAATTTGGCAAAGCAAAATTCGTTTGTCCATCCCCTCCATAAGTCGTACCAATTAAAGAAAAGAGCATTTCATTTTCTGCAATAGGTAAGAGCTGGCCATTGCACAAGCTCCATCCTTGTGGAGCATAGTTACCTGCAAACATTCGAATTTCTCCGACATATGGTTCCATCTAAAACACCATCCTTTAAAATTTTTTAACTTCAAACATTACATTACTGTAAAATAGATTAATTTGGTTAAAATTTTAGAATATTTACATAAAATAATATAATATACCTATAATTAACATTTTTATTTCAACCATATCGATTAGCCTATTATGTAGTGGTGATTAATCACTCCTTCATGGCAAAAATTAAAAATGTACGTATATAAACGACAATGCAAGCCTGCTAAGGTTGACAGCATGCCATTGCAAGATACTAATTTTCTCTCATATAAATACATTCAAATTAAAAATACTAAAAAAAGAAACTACCTAATACTGACAAATGTTAATAGTTAGAAAATTAACATTAAAAAATAGATGATCTATGACCTATACATAATGAAAATGCTATGAGAACAACTTCAGGTTGTATAACTTGTAATTTTTGTAAAACCTATTATCTTTGTATAACATTTGAAATGCCATACATACTACAGTGAGATTCATTTATCCTCATCCAACTTCTAAAGGAGGTTTTACAAGACGATGTACGATGCAGATAATATTGATGTCAAGCTAAAGCAGGGATTTCAATCATTATTCCCTGAATATGCTACCTTGTTAAATCAAGCTACTTCTCAAGAACAAATAATTAGTTTGCATAATTCTTTTATTGAAGAAAGAAAAAAAGCATTAGCAACAGCTATAAAGGCAACCAATATATCAGACAGTAGGAATCCTAAGTCCCCCATTGCGTTAACACAAGAAGAATATGAAAACCTAATTAATGCAACAGGTGATGATATTAAATATCGAATTCAAGCTTTGCTTGATGGTCTTCAACGATTAAAGGGCATGGAGAATGATCAAATAGAACATGTAGCCGCACAAATGATTGTCACTGGTATATTAGGCATTGGCGTAGAATCCACTACAGCAGCACTAGCGATTGCAGGCGGAGGAGAAATCATTGAAGCTTACATTGCTCTTGCAGCCCTTACATCTACTACCGTAGCAGTAGTTATTGCTGTCGTTTGTCTTGTGATTATTGCCATTATTATTCCACTTATTTATTTTATGGAGAAGCCCGCAAATGCACTTATACTATTAATTAATGAATTGGACAAACCACTTGTATTTGCTAACGATTTTAATGTGCATGGAAAACCCACATATCTCACAGAAACAATTAACAATGCGGTTATATTCCCAGATCGTAAGTTTGTAACAGCAGGATTTATTGGCAGTCAAAAACTAGACAGCGCTTTATATGGCACACAATATGGCTTTACAATGAAGTATGGACATACAGACACTCAATTTACTTTTGGAGTAGAATGTCCTTTAAGCTCCTTGTATACTGACAATAACTGTTTTTGTGCCTTTGATAAAAATGCACAAGAAGCTGCTGAATTAACGGCTAAAAATAATAAACAGTTTTGGGAAACCGAAAAAGATGGTATTAAATTAAGCATTCGTTGTAACTCAAAAAGTGGCTCATTGGCCTACTACGTCGCTCGTGCCTATCACGTTTAACGATTTCCATCATGCGAACGGATGGACATAACGCACAGTTGTAAACACTTAAATGCCAATGTAACGAAATAAGCCGATGCGCTGCTATCTGATGTCCATCTGTCTAAAAAACTGATAGCAGCGCAATTATTGTGCTGTATTTAAATAAAAATACGCTACTCGTTATAAGTAGCGCAGAATATTAGAGCACATGCTCTTCGTCAAATGTAATTATTTAGTCGTATTAATCAATTCTTTCATTAATGCCTCATTCATTGGCCCTTCAATGATATTTACCATGTTTCCTTTTGTATCAATTATATAAGTCGTTGGCAGCGTAATAACTTGATATTTACTTCCTACAAACCCTTCTTCATCTAATATAATGTCAAAAGTTAAACCATGTTCCTTCACAAATTGAGCAACCACTTCTTTTCCCTTATCTTTATTTGTTACGTTCACTGCTAAAATTTCTACCCCTTGATTTTGATATTCTTCGTAAATCTTTTGCATATGTGGCACTTCTTCTTGACAAGGTGGACACCACGTTGCCCAAAAATTTAAAAATACCTTTTTACCTACATAATCGGATAAGTGGACTGTTTCACCTTTTAACGTTTGCAACTCAAAATCGGGTGCTCTATACTCTACTTGATTTTGCTTATCCTCTGTTGCATGCGGAGCACTGGTTTCAGTTTGCGCTGTTTCTTCTGTTTTCATTGTTTCTTTTTCATCGATCGGCTTTTTCACATTAATAGCAACAATCATTATTAAACCGATAATAATTATGATGGAAATCATATTTTTAACCACAAAAAGTAATACCTCCAATGTAAATAAGGATAATAGATGGCTACATATAATCACACAAAGCGAAAACTCCTATCGTGATTTGTCTCAACAACAAATACGATATTGGAGTTTTCGCTTTCTATTTAGTCTCAATGACAAACGTATATTACGGCGCTATTTTATCAACCTCATATTGATAATTCATGCCCTTATTATTCGTTTTCGTATATTCCATAATATTTTCTAATTTTTCAGCCACTACATGTTCTTTGCTCATACCTAAGTAGTTTGCTGCACTTGATAAATCAGAGAAGTGGAATAGTTTCCATCCCATAATGCCTTTAGCTGTTTCGCTACTATTAAATTTTACCGTTATCGCCTTTTCAACATCAATCCAGTTATTTGTGCGTGGTGCTGTTGCGCCATAATCTCGAACATATTTATTCGTAAATGCTAAACCATTTGAATGTTCTTGATGGTACATACATCCAATTCGACAAAAATAATGCGTATATCCTTCTTGGTCAATTGCTTTGGCAGCGTACACTTTATTTGGGTCAGTATTATGTAGATCCATACGGCAAACTTCACAATGAACCCCCGTTTGTGTTACTTCTGTAAATTCAGAAATGCCATCGATCGTAATTGTTTTTACTGCTTTATTGCCTAATTTATCTTCTGCGTATACTGTATAAACGCCATTTTTCAGCGCAATAATTTTATCTTTTTGTTTTTCATTTTGCAAAGTGGCAATTTTTGAACCTTTATCTATAAAGTATTCGACGTCTTTATCTCCATAAGCCCATTTCTGATTTTGGATTTCATTATCATCTGTGGTAAGAACTTGTATTTTTTTACTAACCGCTGTTACATCGCTTTCAGGGATTGACAATGTAATGGTTGGTGCCGCTTTATCAATATTTGTGATTGTTATGGATTTCGTTCTTTTGTTCCCATTATTGTCTATAGCAAAAACCGTATACGTTCCATTTTCACTTACTGTAAATGCGTTCTCTGTTAATGTTGTATCGGTTTCTGAAAATTGATTTGCTGGCTTTGTACCCTTTGCCCACTGTTTCAAGATTACTTTCTCATTATCTGTAACAGCTACATTCACTGTCACATCTGTCGTCGTCGGTGTTGTTTTACTTACATTCAATACAAGGCTAGGTGCTTCTTTATTATATTTTTCCTCAGCACTCGCTTGAATCGTACTGAATTTAACTTTTTTCAAAGTACTATTATTTTTCTCTTTATAAGCCTTAATATAATTATCTGCCGCTACTTCTTTTGCAAAATAAATATTTTTTAATGCATTTAATTTAACGATTGTAACCGAATCTAACGGAACCCATCTTTTTGTACTATAATCCTTTACATTTTTCGTGCGTGTTACCCCTTCATTTAATTCATCATATAATGCTGAAAACACATCTTTATAATAAACGACTTCTCCATCTTTAATCACTTGCACATCAGTCATCGCTGCAAGGGCAGTTGAATGTTGATTACCAGTTAAAAACGCTATTACCATAACACATATAAGCAATCCGAGGCGTAAAATTTTTTTCATTTTTAATATGTTCCTTTCACAATTAAGCTCTTTTCTATATACCTATTGATATTTTTCAATGCTCTCTTTTTGTACGGTTTTAAACGAAACAATTTCTGTATCTGAATGTTTGGCAACATAGGCCTTTGCATCAGATGCTTTTGCAAAACAGATAAACCCATCGTCCATTGGGGATGCTAGCGTAGTTCTAACATACGTCGCCTTTTCAGCTTGCACCCACTTTAGTGTATTGAAATCACGAACATACTTTTTATAAGTTGCTTTATTTTTTACTTCATCATATAAAAGGCACCCAATGTCGTCGTAATAAACTACCTTCCCTTTCTTCTTTATAGCCTGTCCTGAAAAAACACCCATTTTGTCTTTTTTTTGGTACACAACCATATTACAAAATGCACAATTTGTATTATTAGGTACATCCTTTTCTAAACTAGACTTAGCTGCCTCCGCATTCAGGTCGTGCTTATTGTCTATAAAATTGATAGCGAGAATACTTAACAAAATCATTCCTAAAACGACTAGTTTTTTCATTGTTTCCAATCTCCTTTCAATTCACCATGATACGGTAAAAATATGAAATAAGTTGAAAATAACTGTGAAATAAATGAAAAATTTCATCGGAATGGGAGTTTTTTAGGGGGTTTTCGTGCATTCAGTTTGCTTTGAAACTTGTTTTGAAGCTAAAAAATAGCCGTTTAGCTGAAAAAAATCAGTTAAACGACTATTCCTTGGGCATAGCTTGTTTATTACAGTTTAGATAGTATATTACTATTCTTTTCGGTCAATCTTCCTTCTTCTATTTCAAAAAAACAATTTTACATTCTTTTAATAACTTGTTAAAGCAGTATATAATTCATGCATTGTTTTAATAATAAACTTCGGCTTATAAGAGATGCCTTTTAGTTGTTCTAATGTCGAAGCCCCCGTTAAGACAAAGCAAGTATCAAATCCTGCTAGGTTACCGAGTGAAATGTCTGTTTCAATTCGATCACCAATAATTAATAACTTCTCCCTTTTGACGTCTATCATGCGAACGATATGCTCTGCAAAATACGAAGACGGCTTGCCAACAATAAATTCAATTGTACTGTCAGATGCAACTTCAACTGCTTTGGCAATTGCCATTGTATCTACTTGGAATCCACTCGGCCCTGGACAAGCTTGATCTGGATTTGTAACGATAATTTGCGCGCCATTACGAACAGCAATCATGGCATTATTTAGCTTGTCAAACGTAATTTGGCGATCTAAGCCGATAATAACATGCGTAGCGTGAAGTGGTTCAGTTGTTGTTTGAAGCTGCTTATCTTGAAACTCCTTATTAATAGCAGCTTCACCGACAATATAAGAAATGCTTGTTGACAAATGTTCCAATACATATTGAGCTGTTAAATAAGCTGATGTAATCACTTGTTCGGCCGTTATATGAATGTTGAATTTCCGTAGTTTTTCAACTACATCTTGACGTGTTTGTGTTGGTGAGTTGGAAATAAAGCAGATATGCTTACGTAGTTGCTGTAATTGTGTAATAGTATTAATTACACCAGGAAGAATTTTATCGCCCACATAGATGGTGCCATCTAAATCGAAACAATACGCTTCATACGTTTGGATAGTCTTCAATGTATTAGCCTACTTTCGCACGATTTGCTAATTCGTTTAAAATTAAAGCTTTGCCATCTGCTAATAATTGTAAGTCTATAGCAGGTGCATATTCTAAAATTAATTGACAATCAATATTTTCTTGTGCAATCACGTTGAAAATAGAGGACCAGTCAATCGTTCCTTCACCAATCGGTAAATGATCATCACTGGTTGCTGTGTTGTCATGTAAGTGTAGCGCAAGTAAACGGTCCTTTACATTAAGGATTGTTGAAGTAATGTCCCAACCATTTAAATTGGCATGTCCAACATCAATTAAATATCCAGCTATTTCATCAACATCGTCTAAAAAGTGCTCAAACTCGTCTTTTGTAAATAAGGATGTGCCGTTATAACCTACATTTTCAATTGCTAGTGAGACATTTAATGGTTTTGCAATAGCGCATAGCTCATGAATATATTGCTTCGCGCGTTTTTTTCCTAATTCTTTATTAAATTGTGAGCAAAAGCAAAAACCTGGGTGAATTACAACGTGCTGCGCATTAATCATGCTAGCAAATTCGATTGCTTTACGATATTCGTGGAATGATGCTTCACGAATAGCTTTATTTTCACTCGTAATATTAATATCCCAAGCAGGTGGATGAATCGAGTAGCGCACCGGCAATGCCTTTAATTCTTTTGCCAATGTAGGGAATAATCCTTCCATGTCTCCCCATTTGTCGCCATCCATCATCAATTCAACAACTTCTGCACCAGCAGCGATTAATTTTTCTACATTCCCAATAATATCGTGTGTGAGTAGTGGTAAGTCTGAAAAACAAATTTGCTCTAACATTGTATATCCCCCTTAGTTTAAAGTGATTGATTTGTTTTTATATGCAATTGGGTAGCCAATAGAGTTCGTTGTAGCTTTATCAAATAAATGAATATGTTCCATTTTAAAGCGAACATATACTTGCTGATTAAGAGGCCAGTTTTTATGTGAGCTTAATGCTATCATTTCTTCATTATTAAATGTCAAATAGACAGCGTATTCTGCACCTAAATTTTCAATGGATTTCACTGTTGCATGTAGTACTTGTGGTTCTGTCGATAAATCAATATGTTCAGGCCGAATACCGAAAACTAATTGTGTTGATGCTGCTTCATACACTTTTTTTACCCACTCAGGGGATAGTGAGAAACTTTGCGTACCAAAGTGAATATTCCCATCTTGATACTTCATCGTTAAAATATTAGTCGGAGGTGCACCGATAAACTTAGCTGTAAAAATATTCGATGGATGATGATACACATTTTCAGGTGTATCAAGCATTTGTAAAACACCTTCATTTAAAAGCGCAATACGATGCCCAACAGTCATTGCTTCTATTTGGTCGTGCGTCACATAAACAATAGTTTGTTTATATTTCTCATGAATGTTTACTAGCTCTTTTCTAGCAGATACACGTAGCTGAGCATCTAAATTAGATAAAGGCTCATCTAATAAAAAGTAGTCAGCTCGCTTTACAATAGCACGTGCTAATGCAACACGCTGGCGTTGACCACCTGATAAATCTTTCGGCAAACGTTCTTCTAAGCCATTAAGTTGAAGCATCTTTAACGCATCCTCTAAGCGTAATTCAATTTCTTTTTTCGGAATCTTCTTCATGCGAAGAGCATAAGTAATATTTTGTTTAACAGTCATATGTGGGTAAAGCGCATAATTTTGGAAAACCATTGCAACGTTACGCTTACCGCTAGGAATATTATTGACGACTTTGCCATCCATAATAAGTTTACCGGAGGAAATATCCTCAAGCCCTGCAATCAAACGTAATGTAGTAGATTTCCCACAACCCGAAGGACCTAATAGAATAAGACGTTCTCCTTTTTCAATTGTCAAGTTGAGCCCTTTTACAACTTCAGTTTGTCCATAGTTTTTTTTGACATCTTCAAATTGAATTTCTTTCATATTATCCACTCCTATTTAATGCCCGATGATATAAATGTCCCTATTATATATTTTTGGAATATTAAATATAATGCTAATGGAAGGATCATTGTTATTACAGAAACTGCCATTGCAACAGTAAAGTTCGTACCCCCTTCCGAGCTAATGTACATTTGAAGTGCTAATGGCAGTGTAAAATTCTCTGTACTTTTTAAAATTAATACTGGCCATACATATTCATTCCATGATGTTATAAAAAACCAAATGCCTGTTGATGTTACAGCAGGCTTTACAAGTGGCAGCACAATATCTTTCATAATGTGCCAATGACTCATATTATCTAGACGTGCAACTTCAATGAGAGAAATTGAAATTGAGCGTAATGCTTGAGTTAATAAGAAAATACCCATGGCATCTGCCAGTTGGGGTAAAATAACACCCCAAATCGAGTTTCCTAAGCCCATTTTTGAAATAACTAAATAGTTCGGAATCATTGTTACAGTAAATGGTAAAAAAATCGTACTAATTAAAATAAAATACAAGACATTTTTTCCTTTGAAAATAAAATAAACAAAGGCATACGCTGCAAGAAATGATGTAATAACTTTAAAAATTGTTACAACCGATGCAATGATAAATGTATTTAATGTAACTTTGAATGCTGGTAAACTTTCGAAGAATACTTTATAGTTCACCAATGTTGGACTTGTCGGAAAAATAGATAGTGGATTATTATACGCATCTTGTAATGTTTTAAATGAAGTTCCAACCGCAAAGATAATTGGAAAAATCAATAAAAATATAATGAAAATTAAAATAATATGCCAAGGTATAGTTACTTTTTTACTTATTTTCATAGTAAATACCTCTTTCTACATATTTAAATTCAACAATTAATAACACTACGAAAATAGCCATTGTTAATATTGATAGTGCAGCGGAGTGCCCAGTACGATATAAGACGAATGCTTCATGATATGCGTGATAAATCGCATTTGAACTAGCATAGTTTGGGCCACCTTGTGCAATGATTTTTATCGGTGTGAACGAAAACTGTAAACCTTGGACAATTGTAATGATGAAAACATAAATACCTGTAGCACTACTCATAGGTCCAACAATATGAAAGAATATTTTCCATAAGGGTACATTGTCTAGTCGAGCCGCCTCAATAATTTCTCGTGAAATACCATTAATTGAAGCATATAGTAAAATAAAGTTATAACCGAAAATTTTCCAAGAAGTAATTAAAGTTATAACAACAATGATCCACCCTTCAGATTTACTCCAAATTGGCATACTAAATCCAATCCACCCCATAACAATCGCAACGGGACCTGAAACAGGATTTAACAACCATGTGAATAAAATAGAACCAACAACTAATGAAATAAATGATGGTAAGAAAAAGGCACTTTTATAAAAACCCTTCATTTTGCCAACAACAAAATTTAATACATAAGCAAAAATGTATGAAATTGTAAAATTAAAGACTAATAAGATGAAGATATATAAAGCTGTGTTTAATAAAACTTTATAGGTGATTGGATCTTTTAAAACATCAATATAGTTTTGCAACCCAACGAAATCTTTTGTTAAACTAATCATATTCCAATCAAAAAAACTTAAATAAATCGTATAAAGAAACGGCCAAAACATAAACATTGCTATTATCGCTACAGATGGGAGTAATAAGCTATAAGCAAGTAAGCTTTGCTTATGCACAAAGCGCTTTTTTGAACTTGACGTCACTACTTGCATGTTGTCACCACTTTCACAATAAGGTCGGTAGGTAAAGGAATTTCAATCCACTGTCTTTTTTCTTTATTTCAACAATTCATTAATAGCATGTTCAGTCGATGTAAGTCCTTCTTCAACGCTTACTGAACCACTAAGAATTTGATCTCGCACGTCTAATAATAATTGCTCTGCTTGTAAACCTGCATCTCCAGGAAAGGATGTCCAAGGTACAACTCCTGACATTTGATCGATTGCTGCTTTCATCATTTCATTTTCAGCTAAGAATGGCTTTAACCCATTTTCTGCATCGGCTACTCCCTCACGTGCAGGTACGTAACCAGTACCTTTAGTCCACTTTGCTACTGATTCAACACTGTATAAGAATTTCATAAATTCCCAAGCTGCTTTTTGTTGTTGTTCCTCTTGTGCAGTAATCGTTAACATGGCACCACCAGCAGGTAACTTTACTTCTTTCCCTTCCCAAGTAGGTGATTTAATAGCTGCTACATCAAATTGGGCATTGTTTTGAATGTTGGAACGCTGTGCAATAGTTGTATAAAGCATCGCTACGTTACCATCAATAAAGCTTTGTATACCTTGGTCCCACCCGATATGTAAAGCTGTCTTATCCTCTACTACCATGTCTCTTAATAATGAATAAGCTTTAATTCCTTTTTCAGAAGCAAAACTTGCTTTTCCATCTGTCATAATTTTCGCGCCATTGCTTTCCAATAAAGCTTGCGTTGCCCAGTTATCAGCAGGTTCTTGCATATAGAAACCGTATTTACCTGTTTTATCTAAAATTACTTTTGCATATTCTTTCAATTGTTCCCACGTTGTAGGACCTGTTGTTGGTAAGCCTGCTTCGTTTAATAAGTCTCGATTAATATAAAGAACTGGTGTGCTTAATGAGTATGGAATCCCTACTTGAGAACCTTCGCTATTTTTTGCTAAGTCCATAATATTTGATAAAAAATTATCTTCTAAAAATGTTTTATCTTCTTCAAAATGTGCATTAATCACCTCTTGTGGTGTTACGTAAGAAAAGTTGTTTGAGAAATAATCTAAGAATGCCCAACCAATTTGTACAATTGCTGGTGTAGAACCAGCAGCCACTTCAGCTTGTAAATTTTGCATTAACCCTTTATATAAATCGGGGTTATACTTTGCTACGACTTCCACTGTGTCGCTTTGAGCATTGAATTCTTCCACTAACTCTGCTACTGTTTGTCCGCCTTGTGTTTCAGCATTTACATGCCAATACTCAATTTTTGTTTTACCATCTTTTTTTGAACTGCCGGATTCTTCACCATTTCCACATGCCACCAATATCACTATGGCAGAAAATAGTAATCCGATTTTTGACCATAACTTCATTTTCTCTCCTCCTCGAATGACAGGGTATAAAAAAAGAGACCGCAAAAAGTCAATAAAACATGACAATTTGCGGCCTCTCTGATATACGCCTATTACTATTTACTTTATGATTCTTACTATAATGGAAAATTATTAAGTTAATATGTGGAGAATATTAATTAATTATTTATCTTTTGTTAATCGGTTTTCTCCACAATTTCACATTCGATGTTGTAACAGCATTTGCGCCATGTGCTAATGCCGCTTCAGCATATTCAATCTTATCTAATAGACCTCCAGTAATAATAGGTTTATCTGTCACCTGAATTAACTTATGTATAAAATCTGGAGCTCGGCATGGCATAATTTCTATCATATCTGCTGCTGTATGATGAATTGATTGTTCAAGCTGATAGTACACCTCTGTATCTATTAAAAAAATACGTTGAATAACAAAAATTTTCTGTTGCTTCGCTCGCTTAATGACATTTGCTTTTGTTGTAACAATCGCAAATGGCTTAACGACTTTACTCACAAAATCAATGCCGTATTGATCTAGCTGTAACCCCCCAATTTTTTCAACGTGTAAAATTACTGGTAATCCTGCATCATGAAAAAGTTGTACGTAATGTTTGATATTTAATATATCGCCCATCATTAAAATAACAGCACTAATATTGTCTTTATACTTTAATGCAGCTTCAATCGCTTTTGGCTCTTTAATAGCAGCAACAAGCTGTTTATCAGCAAGTCGATCTTGAAATATTTTATACATCAACTATCCCTCCTCTTAGTAAGCATTATAAAGGTAACAAGATGTCTATAAGCATTTCAATACGTTTCTTTACAAAATATTAAGAAAAATCATACCTCTATTATTCTCAAATTAAAGGATTCGAATTTTATAACCAAGCTAATTAATTCAGTTAAAAGGTTTTTTTATATCGTATAATTATTAAAATCCCGGACTATGTTATCTTTCAAATTGCTAATAAAAAAACTGTAGGCAAACTTGAATTTTGTACAAGTTTGTCTACAGTCTTCTGTTTTATTATTACATTTTTTTTAGTTTTTCGTATTCAAGTTGTAGTTTTTCAATACGTTTACGGCCTTCTTCGCGATTTCTTGCTGTTTCTGCTTGAATTTGTTTTGTCTCTTGAATGCCTGCCATAATTGTTTGCCATGTTGTTTCAATCGTTTCAATTTTAATGCTTGGGCTACCTGCGGCACGGGCAATATTAACGCTGTTTTTACTAATATTTTCAGCATTGCGAACAAGCATTTCATTTGTACGACGATCCAGCTCACTCATTGAATCTGAAATTAGCTTTTGACGCTTTAATGTTACAGCGTGAATTAGACCTTGTTTAAAAATTGGAATTGTTGTAACAAAGGCTGAGTTGATTTTACCGATTAAATGGTTATTACCTTGTTGCATTAAGCGAATTTGCGGTGCCGATTGGAATGATACTTGCTGCGCCATTTCTAAGTCATAACGTCGTTGTTCCAATAATTCTACAGCACGTTGCATCGTTTCAAATTCCATAGCTGCTAGTTGGTCACCTGTTTGCGCTTTTTGCTCTAACATAGGTAAGGCTGAACGTACTTCTTCTGCCTTGACTTCAATAGCTGCAATAAATTTACTTAATGTTTGGAAATAGTTTAAATTTTGGTCATATAAATTTTCTAGGTCGATTGTATTTCGTTTCATTTCAACTTCATATTTTTGAATTTCACGGTAAATGACATCGACTTCTTTATTCATGCTGTCATATTTCGATAAAAATCTTTCTAATTGTTCTTTACCTTTACTAAACAGCTTTGTCAGGAAACCGCCTTTTTTCTCTTCCGCAAAATCTTGCGGGTCAAATTTATCCATTACTTTATTTAAATTATTTAATAAGACACTGGATTCTTCAAGTTTGCTAGCTCTCATTGTCGCCAACATTTTATCTGAAAATGTAGAAATACCATTCGCTGTTTCTTTGCCTAGCTCTAACATGGCGATTTGGTCTTTCACATCAATTTTTTGCGCAAGTGCATGCACTTCAGGATCTTTCTTTAAAGCCAGTTGATTTTGTGCAATTTGTGATAACTCTTGTTCAGAAATAAGTGTTGGTGTTTGTACTGATTCAGCCTGCAACAACGGGTTAGGTTGTAGCAGTGGATTTTCGGTTGCGAATGGATCTTTTGATTTTAACAAGTCGTTGTTCATTTCAGACATAAGTAATACCCCCTGCGATTTATCTCTTTTATTACATACGATTACGAGATGAAAAAGTTTCATCTATCTCAAGCGTTTACGTGAAAGTTAAGTTAGATTGCGACACTTATCGCATCTTCAACAAAATGACTACTCTCCAAATTATAGCTTGTTTGAACTAAAAATTCGACTGATTCTTCATTTCACCTTACATCTTTTCTAAAAATTAGTATATTGATGTCGAAAATAGTCACATCCTAATAACTATCAGACTACTGACTACAATAAATATGGTGTATTTTTATGAATGTTCCCTCGTTTACTCTATGTGTAGAAGCAAATTATTGCAGTGAAAAGCATGACACTCCAGCAGGTACAGCACGAGTGGAAAATCCATTTTTGTGGCGTCCGCCGCAAAAATTAGTTGGAGCCGTGCTTGCAAAAAAGGGAGCGCATGGAACGGAAATCAACGTTTTTTATATTATTTAAAAAAGCAGCTACATGTAAATAGCTGCTTTCCATCATTATGTTGTTACTTTTAAAACAGTTTTAAACTTTTGAATTACGCCGCCTGTGCTATACGTTAAGACACTGCGTTTATAGAATGATAAGCTAAATAAATAAGCCACAATAATCGTCACCAATAAAATACCAAGGGACAGTAATGGTTCGATCATGCCAATATCCGTTGCACCAATACGCATTGGCATCACCATTCCAGAAGTGAACGGAATATAAGAGAATACTTTAATAATAATTGTATCTGGATTGCCAATACCTGAAAGCATCACATAGAAACCGATTAATGTAATCATCATTGCAGGCATCAATACTTGACCTGCTTCCTCTACTTTCGATACTAATGAGCCGAATAATGCACCGACTATTAAATATAAAATAATTGTTAATACTAAAAATAGCATCGCATATAACACATAGCCAACTGATAGCTCCTTCACAATGCTTGTCGCCATTTCCCAAATCACACCGTTTTTCGCGAATTTTGCATAGATAAGGAAAACTACTGCAATGATGCCCATTTGCGTCAAAGCTAGTAGCAAAACACCTGCAATTTTCGCTTTAAAATGTGTTGCTGGTTTCACACTTACTAATAGCATTTCCATCGCACGTGAGCCTTTTTCAGAAGCAATTTCAGTTGTAATCATTGATAGGAAAGTAGAAATAAAGAAGTAAATTAAAATACCGACAGCATAGGATACCCAAAGCCCTGATTGCTTTTCTTCCTCGCTTTTTCCGCCAGTAGATTCTGCATTTAAATTTTTATTTGAAATAACCGTTTTTGCTGCCATAATTTGTGCCGCTTGTTCTGAAGTTAGAGATAGCTTTTGCACAGCATAATGCTGACCTGCATATTGCAATAAAGATGATATCGTCGATTGATCATTTAGTTTTAACGGTTGAAATGTTGAAATTTCCGCATGCAATTGACCGTTCTGATCACTTACTTCAATAAGTGCGGCGAGCTTCCCGTCCTTGACTTGTTGTTCCAACTTTTTAATATTTGATTCATCCTGAATAAATGTCATATCGCTATTGGACACAAAAATGCCGCTTAAATCTGCGCTCGTATCATTAACAATTGCAATTTGCTGCGCCTCATCATCGCCTGTAAAAAGCTCCTTAATATCCGACCAAAAAATAGCAACGGACATCGCAATTACATATAGAAGGGTCATTGATATAAATGATTTGGATTTTAATTTTGATTTGTATAATTGCTTCATTAACAAACTAAACTTCGACAACAGTACCACCTACCTTATCTTTAAAGATTTCGTCCAATGTTAAATAGTCTAAACTAAATTTTTCAATATATTTGCCCGCTGACAACTGTTGGAAAATACTTTCTGCAAAACGTTCATCTTCAAGCAATAACACTGTTTGCTCTTTTTCTACACGCACATCTTTCACACCTTCGAGCTGAAGTAATTCCGTAGTAGACCAATTGCTACGCACAGACAGCTTTGTTTTCCCATATTGTTTCTTTAAATCTAATAAACTGCCGGAAAATAAGGAGACACCCCGCTTTAGTAAACATAGATGATCACAAAGTTCTTCCACATTATCCATTTGGTGACTTGAAAATAAAATAGTTGTACCTTGTTCTTTTAGTAGTAAAATAGCATCTTTTAGTAAATCTTTATTGACTGGGTCAAGACCACTAAAAGGTTCATCTAAAATTAAAAATTGGGGTTTATGAATAAAGCTTGCAATCAACTGTACTTTTTGCTGGTTGCCTTTTGATAGTGTTTCTGCTTTATCTTTACGCTTCTCTTCTAACTCAAAACGACTAATCCAAAAATCAATATCTTTTTTAAGCGCTGCTTTTTTCATGCCTCGCAGTTCTCCAAAGAAGTATAATTGGTCCTCTACTTTCATCGTAGGAAAAATCCCACGCTCCTCTGGTAAATAACCAAGTACATCTCGGTTAATCGAATTGACAGGCTTTCCATTCCATGATATCGTACCAGCAGTTGTTTCCTGTAAATCTAAAATCATACGAAAAGTCGTTGTTTTGCCCGCCCCATTTTGACCAATGAGCCCGAAAATTTCACCTTTCTCAATAGTGAAATTTAAATTATCAACCGCTGTAAAATCTTTATACTTTTTTGTGACATGCTGTAATTGTAATGTCATCTTTCATCCTCCCTACCCCTCAAATATATGTAAATCATGTTCCAAATGCTTTTTACGTCTTTGAATTTTTCGAATCGGTACATACATTAGCAGCGCCATCACCATATTCAAGATGCCAAGATTAATAGACATGAACGCTACTGGAGACGCTGTAAATCCCGTAATGATATTAAAAATGCCAATGATAATATTGAGCAACGCAATTGGGATAAACAATCTAGTGATTGATTTTAAATATTGTATTTTAGAAGGTGCGTCTGAGAATAATTCAAAGTCCCCATCGATCGCTTCTTTTCGATAATATGCCCAAACGCCGAATTTAGAAACGCATTCAATATTCATCGATTCCAAAAATTCATAATAATCTTTCTTTTTACCTTCAACTAATTCATTGCGGTAAATATACTTTCCTGGCTCGCCTTGTTCAAATACAAAGAAACTAATTATGTTCTTTTGTAAATGCCATCCTTGTGCAGCCAAATCATTTACCCATGCCTCTTCTTTTTCATAATCTAAAAAAAAGCGAAATTTAATTTTTTTCATGTCAACACCTCCTACATGCAAATGCGCTTTTAAGCTTTTCCATTCGTTATACGGATACCATTGTCAAAAAGTTCCCTTAATCTCAAAATTTCGTAATCAACCACTTTCTTTCCATTTTCTGTAATTATATATTCCTTCTTGCGTCCATCATCTTCTAGTGCCTCAATCCATTGTCGCTCCAACAATGTTTTGATAGCTCCGTATATAGTACCTGCGCCAAGACGAACACGGCCTTTACTCATTTCTTCAACTAATTGCATAATGCCATAGCCATGACGCGCCTCAAATAATGCCAACAAAATATAATAAACACCCTCAGTTAATGGAGGATATTCCTGTGTCATACTAAAACCTCCCTCAATATATCGTCTAACAATATATCGACTGACGATATAATTAAAATATATCAACGTCCGATATAGTTGTCAACAACGATAATAGAATAGTATGGCATAATAATTTAAATACCAACCTCTTTTACAATTTAGCGCTTTATTTTTATTGCCAATCTAAATCGTGCATGGTAGCATGTAAGTAACTACTTGCATAGGAGGACTTAGTTTATTGGCAACAAAAGAAACAGCACAACGCATAATAGATGCAGCCTTACAATTAATTAGCGAAAAAGGTTATACCGCAGCCACAACAAAGGCAATCGCCGACTTAGCACAGGTCAATGAAGTCACTATTTTTCGCCATTTTGGCAATAAGGAGGGGCTCTTAAAAACGATTGTAGACAAATTTTCTTACAACCCAATTTTGCAAAAAACAATGCGTGAAGAGGTTACATGGGATTTAGAAACGGATTTAACCCGCTTTTCAATGCAATATTTCGAGTATATGATGTCTATCAAGGACTTTGTGATGATTGGCTTTAAGGAATCGATGCAATTTCCTGAAATAAATGCTGAAATAGCAAATGTTCCTTTACTCTTTAAAAATGAACTAATACATTACTTTAAGGAAATGCATCATAAAGGAAAAATTCGTGAGGTCAACTTTGAAGCAGCTGCACTATCTCTTATAGCCCTTAATTTTGGTCACTTTATTTCACGCGCTCGATTAGGTACAATCGTTTCTACCCTTCCAACAGAAGAATTAATAAAGACAAGTGTTGCAATTTTTTCTAGGGGCTTAACTTCCTAGAAAAAATTTTTCCTACTATGCAAGCAAGTACTTACTTATTAGGAGGCAATAAGAGGATATGACAAAAGGATTACAAGCATTATTTAAGATTCGTGAAACCTATATTGGCATTGTCGCTACAATTGCATTTCAATTAATATTCTTTTCTATTTGGATGACTGCATATGATGGCATAAATGATCGAACAGATAACTTAACAATCGGCTATATTAGCGAAGATGCTGCCTTTGGGCAAGAAGTGATAGATGGGCTTAAAAAGTCATTGCCCTTTGCGTCAAAAGATTTTACCTCCATCGATAGGGCGGAAAAGGATTTGGAAAACCGTTATATTCATATGATTATTCATATACCAGCAGAATTCACTGCTCAGCTCAAAGCAGGTAAAGAAGCAAACATTATTTATTTTATTAATCAAGCGAACGCAAGCCTTGCCAAAACAATGATGGAGGGTGTAGCAAAACAGACTACAAATGAAGTTAATCATCAGTTATATCCTGTACAGCAAGGCGAAATTGTCAAGGCGTTTTCCCAACAATTTTCTCAACTTCCAATGGAACAAAATAGCGCCTTGCTTGTTCAGGACACTGTCACGACAACCATTATGGGTGTAAAAGATCGTATCGTTGAATCGACTATTATTAAAACAAATGATGCGAAAGGGTTTGCTGCGAATTTCGTCCCGTTAATGGTGATTATTTCTTCATTTGTTGGTGCGATGGTGATGATTATGCAACACCAACAAGCAGCCCAAATGGTTCAAGATAGCGTTTCGAAATGGTCTTTATTCTTTGCACGGCAACTGCTCAATTTTGCTGTTGCATTTATTTTGCCCTTACTAACAATTGGTTTAATGCAGCTATTTGCGATTTCAAGTGATGAAAGTTTATTCACTATTTATTTTTTCCAAGCGTTTATGTTTTGGGCTTTCCTATGTTTAGCACAAGTTTTTGTTATTCTATTTGGTAATCTTGGCATGATCTTTAATATTTGTGCACTGTCATTACAACTTGTTACATCTGGTGTCCTCGTACCGAATGCGATGCTTTCAGATTTTTACCATCGCGTCGCTTCTCTTTTGCCAGCGACATACGGTGCTGACGGTTATTATACAATTATTTTTGGCGGTAACACTGAAAGCTTGATAAGTAATAGCAGTGCATTAGGTATGATTATCGTTGTTACACTAGCAATCGCAATCATAGCAGTTGCACTTAAAAAACCTAAAGTCCTACAGCTCAATAATTGAACAAAAGAGAAAAATGTTAGATTGATGGCTTTCAATCTAACATTTTTTTGCTAGTTTATGATTATTTCAAGTATAGTGGCGATTCCTCAAGTTTTAGTGGCGTTTCCCAAAGTTTAATGGCTATTTCCACTATTTTCTTCAAAACGTAAAATGGCAGCGAGTTGCTTGTTTAGTTCACTGGCACTTTCCACAAAATCATGCCGATACCACTCAATTATTATGCCAATTATGGCATTTGCTTGATAAGCACTATAAAAATCCGTCTTTATTTCCCCAATTTTATTTTGCGCTAAATCTCTTTTTAGTAACGATTGTATTTCATCAAACAACATATAATAGTAGGTTAGCGGAACATTTTTAGAAAAAACAATGCGATAAAATAGTTTAAAACGCTCTATATGATGAAAAATCTGGATCGTATTTGGATCTAGCTCGTTTTTAATAATAGTCGATGCTGCACGATAAGGTTCCTCATAAGCATGATATAAATCCTCAACAATTTCCTGAAAATATTCTTCAAACAACTTCTCCTTTTGTTCGTAATGTAAATAAAATGTCCCCCTATTCACTTTTGCCACACGACATATTTCAGCAATCGATATATTTTCTAGCGGTTTGTCACTTAGCAACGTGAGCAATGCATTATGTAACGCCTGCTTTGTTTTGACTACTCGTAAATCGTTCACGGTCAATTTTTTCTACCCCTTACTAAACAATTTTTTTAAATGTGTTGCTTACTGAACAGTTCTACGAATTCTGCGTATTGAAATCGCTTACACGGATATTATAATATTTTAATGAACACATGTTCAATAATTAATCGTTAGAATAGGAGGTCTTTTGACATGAGATTAGAAAATAAAGTAGCAATTGTTACAGGTGCAGCATCAGGTATGGGGAAAGCAATCGCAGAAGGTTATGCTAAAGAAGGTGCGAAAATCGTTGTTTCAGATTTAAATTTAGATGGTGCGCAAGTTGTTGCGGATGGTATTCAGGCGGCTGGTGGCACAGCTATCGCTATACAAACAAACGTTGCTCTAGCAGAAGACTTGCAACGCTTATTTGATGAGACCAAAAACAATTTTGGTAAACTAGATATTTTAGTTAACAACGCGGGTATTATGGATGGTATGGAGCCTGTCGGTGAAATTTCCGATGAGCGTTGGGATAAAGTATTTGCTGTCAATACAACAGCTGTTATGCGCTCTATGCGTATGGCAACAGAAATTTTCCTTGAGCAAGGGCATGGGGTCTTCGTAAATAATATTTCTGCTGGCGGACTTTATGGTGCTCGCGCAGGCGCTGCCTACACTGCCTCTAAACATGCCGTCGTAGGCTTAACAAAAAATACAGCTTTTATGTATGCCAATCAAAATATTCGTTGCAATGGGATTGCACCAGGTGCTGTTATGACTAACATTGGCTCAACAATGACCAATATGAGTGAAGTCGGGGCGGCTCGTCAGGCACTTGGCTTAGCCATTAATCCTCGGGCTGGTCAACCAGAAGAAATTGCCCAACTTGCTATATTCTTAGGTTCAGATGAAGCGAGCTTTGTAAATGGTCAGGTTATTGCCGTAGATGGTGGTTGGACTGCCTACTAAGGGTAATAAAAAGCACGCAATGGCAATTGACCATTGCGTGCTTTTTTCAATTTTCCTATACTTTTTCAGAGGCAATGCGAACACCAATGCCTACTAACATTACACCTGTTATTTTATTAAACATTGCTTGTACAGTCTGCTTCATAAACCATTTGCGAATTACATTCATCACAAGAATGACAATGCCTAGCCAAACAATGGATAAGGCAATTAAAATGCCTGCTAACACTATTAATTGCGCGTTAATATTAAAATTTGGTTGAATAAATTGAGGCATTAATGTTACATATAATAACAATGTTTTTGGGTTTAATAAGTCCGTTGTAATGCCTTGTGTCATGCAACTAAGCGGCACATTTTTTTCTCCATTTTCTTTGATAGTAACCTCTTCTTGCAACATCATATTTTGTGCCCTTGCACGCCATGATTGAATGCCTAAATAAATTAAATAAGCTGCACCCGCATACTTGATGACTAAAAATACGACCATTGATTTTGATATAATCGTTGCAAGGCCAAGTACTGCTAAAGTTGTCCAAACTAGTAGTGCTAGAACAATCCCTACCATTGTAAAAAAGCCTGCTTTTTTGCCATGTACGATTGTATTTTTTAAAACTAGTAGTGAATCTACTCCAGGCACCATAACAATCATTAGCGCCACTGCTGTAAACATCCAAAGTTCGTGCATTTGCTCACCTTCTCCTTATCACAATCATAAGTAACATTATAAATTAAATTGAATAAATTTTCTGCATATATTATTTTCGTATATAAAAATAAGAAAAAGTGTTAGATTGACATTCAATCTAACACTTTTTTATTAAGTAAATCACTAAAATGACAAAACTAGTGAATGATTTTCGTTTGTTTAGAAGGCAAAATCAAGCCAATCACAACACCGATCATAGCCGGTAATATCCAACCTAAATCGATATCATATAGTGGTAAAACATCGGAAAATAGTTGCTCTACTGTGTCTAACAAGCTTAATTGTGCTCCAGGAATACTAATAACAAGCGCTTTGTAGCCATCGATTAGACTAACGAAAAACGTCAAAAACATAGCCGATGCGTATACAGCCTGCTTATTGTTAAATAACGAAGAGCTTAAAGCAAGTAAAATCAGAACAATTGCAAGTGGATATAAGAACATAAGCACTGGAATAGCAAATTGTATAATATTATTTAAACCAAAGTTCGCAATAGAGAAGGACACGACACACAATAATAGAACAAACATTTTATAGCTAACCTTTGGAAACACTTCATGGAAAAATTCACTACAAGAAGTAATTAAGCCAATACTCGTTTTTAAACAAGCTAGCACAATAATGACCGCTAATAAAATTGCACCAAATGAGCCAAAATAATGATCCGCAACCGCAGCGAAAATTAAACCACCGTTGTCAAATGTTCCAATAGATTCAATACTAGATGCGCCCATATACGTAATAAGTCCGTAAATTAACGTCATTAGTGCCATCGCAAAGATGCCTGATTTCCATGTTGCCTTAGCAATTTCTTTACGATCTGTAATCCCTGCATTTTTAATGGCATTGATAACTACAATACCAAACGCTAGCGATGCTAGTGCATCCATTGTATTATAACCTTCTTTAAAGCCAGTCATAAAGGAAGATTGAATATAGTCACCGATTGGCTGTTGGAAGTGCCCCATCGGCTTTACAATACTAATAATAATTAAAATAAATAAGACAACTAAAAAGGCTGGTGTTAACACCTTACCGATATAATCCATAATCTTCGCTGGATTTAACGAGAAATAATAGACAATGGCAAAAAATATAAAGCTAAACAACGCAAGTAACATGGTTGTATGTTCCGCATTAATATACGGTTCAAAACCAACGACAAATGGCACTGTTGCCGTTCTTGGAATCGCAAAGAAAGGACCAATTGTTAAGTATAGCGCTAATGAAAAAATAACGCCGAATAAAGGATGAATACGACTCGCTAAATCACGCAGTCCATTACTGCCCGATAAACCAATCGCTAAAATACCTAAAAACGGTAACCCGATTGCCGTTACTAAAAAACCGACAAGGGCAAACCAAAAGTTAGTCCCTGCTAGTTGTCCAAGTTGAATTGGAAAAATTAGATTTCCTGCTCCAAAATACAGTCCAAATAGCATTGTTCCAATGACTGCATATGTAGAAAAAGGTATTTTCTTTTGCATAATTGATGTACTCCTTAGATGTGTTTGACTATAGCAAATAATCAATTACGTTTTAGCGTAATTGCGTCCTGATTTTTTTCGAGCTTGCTCGAAATGCTCCATATAGAATGGAAGATATTCAATGAAGCTTCTCTTACTACAGCTAGAGTTCGACCCCCTACGCAATTCAGTGATTTTATCACATTCGTTCATCACTAATAAAAATAAAGCGTTTTGCTGAAATAAGTTAAATCGAATGAATTTTCACTACAATTTCATTATGGTAACAGGCATTTATTATAAAAACAATAGTTTTTTCTAAGATAAATGCTAATAGTACAGTTCCTAGCTTATTAAGTAAAAATTAACAAATAAAAAGAGCTGTCAGACGACAGCTCTTAGTTTGCAACAGACCACTCTATATGGTTTAAAAAATTATACACGTCTTCATACACTTTATCACGTTCTTTATCTAACGTAATAATATGACCAGAATTTTCATACCAAATAATTTCTTTATCATCTGTTTTAACTGTATCTAAAATAAACGGAGCGCTTTGTTGATATAGCTCATCGTCTAGTAATCCTTGCAATACTAAAGTTGGTGCTTTAATTGCAGGTAAATCTTCACGTGTTTCTTCTGTTAAGCGTGTTACGCCATCTAAAGAATCTTTTGGTGAAATACGTAATTCGTGTAGTTCAGAAATAATTTGATCTTTGGACTTGTTTTCAAAGTGTTTGTAAAGTCTTGCATAATTGTATAAACGTGTAAATAATCCTTTTGAGCTATCACGTGTTATCGGCGCACACATGGCAACAACTCCTTTAACAGGAAATTGCTCTGCTACTTTTAATGAAAAAACTCCGCCAAGTGAAATACCAACTACTGCGATTTCTTCGTATCCTTTATCTTTTAGGAAGTTGTAGCCTTCTACTACATCGTTCCACCAGTCTTCAGGTTTTGTTTCTAGTAGGGCTTCCGGTTCTACCCCGTGCCCACTATAGATAGGTGCATGAACGGTATAACCACGTTTGGATAAAAATTCCCCTAGCTTTTTCACATCTTTTGTGCTACCTGTAAATCCATGCAGTAATAGTACGGCTTTTTTGCCTCCCTCAATTGTTAGAGGTTGCGGCTTTGATAACTTCATTTTATAATATCCCCTTCACGGAAATTTGTATTTGTGTATTTTATGTGTCTATCTTAACACCCTTTATTCATAATGTACAATTTATAGTTTTTATCGTTTCGATACGTTTTATGCATGAATGGTGTAAGGTTGATGCCTTCTGTAATCACCCTTTAGAGGTACTTCTAAATGTAAAAAATTCATTTGTTTAATTTCCGATGAGCTGCCATTTAAAATTTTCCCAAGTTGCCTATACTTCCTATCCTTTTACCGTTATAATGCAGGTAACTAATATCCATACTATTATTAGAGGTGAGTGAAATTGGAATGGCAACAATTGGAATATTTTGCAACAGTAGCGAAGCTTGAACATATGACACGTGCAGCAGATGTTTTAGCGATTTCACAGCCTGCACTTAGTCGTTCGATTGCAAAGCTTGAGGAGGAATTAGGTGTTCCTTTATTTGACCGCCAAGGACGTTCAATCATGCTAAATCGCTACGGAGAATTGTTTTTATACCGTGTGCAACGTATGCGTAAAGAATATGAAAAAGCTGTTTTAGAATTACAGGAACTCAATAATCCTGAGCTTGGAGATGTGTCACTAGGCTTCTTACATACACTTGGCACAAGTATTGTTCCTGATTTGATCCGCGCCTTTCGTCAGCAACATCCGCATATCCGCTTTCATTTCACACAAAACTATTCGCACTCACAGCTTAAACAATTGCTGGCAGGTGAGCTAGATCTTTGTTTGCTTGCAGCGATTGATACAGAACCACCTGTTTGTTGGAAAGAACTATGGAGAGATGAGCTTTATATCATGGTACCCATCGATCATCATCTAGCCAATCGTAAAAGTATAACGATGAAGGAACTAGAACATGAAAACTTTGTCCTTATGAAAAAAGGCTATGCATTACGCCGTACTGCTGATCGACTGTTAAGTGCTGCGGGCATTAAGCCTAAAATTACGTATGAAGGTGATGAGGTCTCTACCGTTGCAGGCTTTGTTGGAGCCGGTCTAGGGGTATCCCTCCTACCTGATGATGAAGATCTTAATCCAAATAAGGTTGTAAAAATACATGTTGAAGATATGGTATGTGAACGCATAATTGGGATGGCTTGGATTGAAAATCGTTACCTCCCACCGTCCGCACGTCAATTCCAGCAATTTGTTCTTGATTATTATGAGAAGATGGGCCCTTCGAGAGAACCCGACTAAAGAGGCTGGCACTCAAAATAAAGGAACAAAAAGATGGGTGACCTCTGCAAAAAGTAAGATGCGAACAACAACATAACAAAAAAGTGTTAGATTGACTTCAAATCAATCTAACACTTTTCCTCTTTTACGATTACCTTATTGCCCGATATAGTTTATTTTATATGCATTTATATCCGTTGTGTCACCGCTTATTTCAAACAATCCTTGTTGAGCCAAGTAGAGTAATCGATTTTCAATAAATGTTTCATTTATATAGTCGTCCGTTATATTTACCATTTGCCCGATAACATTCACTGGTGAAAGCCATTGCTCCTTGTTGCTAGCTTGTAAATATTTTGCACTGTTAATAATATTTATATCAAACTCACTCTCTTCTACATGAACAATACCATTTTGCCAAACTCGCAATATACTTTGATTTCGCTTGAGCTCGTCCCATTCTTTAGCTAGACGCTGACACTCCTCAATTGTAAAACGCTTCGCTTCTGGACGTAACTTCATTAACATATCCGATGATAACTCACCGGTATAACGAATGGCCATGTCTTGTTGTATGCGCTGTAAACCAGCCGTCGCATCTATACCAAATACCATGCTGCATTTATTGACAAACTCACTCATCACATAACGTAAAGCAATTTCTTCATGCGCATTTTGACTATACCAAATCCAAACATCCAGATCACATGGGATGCCAGCTATCGCTTTTGTCCACTTGTTGTGGATGTCTTCATATAATTCTTGTTCTTCTACATCCTTAAAAATATGTGTATCCAACCAATTTTTTCGCTCTTCCATACTTGTAAGTGGGCCAATAGAGAAATTATCATGAATACAAATCACTGACTCTTCCCGCTGTAAATGGTTTTGTCGAATCGCGTGTTTAATGGACCCTTGTGTAGACAAGCTAAAGGTAATATGTAAAATAGCCATACAATCTCCTCCTTTTATTGTTTACTAAGTGCGATTTTTATACCGATAAATGTAAATAGTACACCTTGTATGATATTCAGGCGTTTTGCAATAGTAGGTTTACCTATAATTATTTCCCTTACTTTCCCAGCAAAAACACTAACTAATGAAAATAGAATCAGTGCCTGCACTAAAAATACCATACCCAAAATAAGCATTTGTAACGCCACATGTCCAAGTAACGGATTTACAAACTGTGGCAATAGTGCTAAGAAAAATAAAGAAACTTTTGGATTTAAGATATTCATTAAAATTCCTTTTCGATATAGCAAAGCGAACGTATGAATATTTTGGTGCTCCAATGTAAATGCATCATTCTTCGCTCGAAATGATTGCCATGCTAAGTATAATAAATAGGCAGCCCCAGCAAATTTGACAATCGAAAACATAACGGTCGATTGATAGACAATGGCTGAGATACCTAAAACTGCAGCTCCGATATGTACCAGTAAGCCCGTACATAAACCTAGTGAAGTCGCAATTCCAGCCTTTTTATCTTGTGTAATGCTTTGTGCAAGGACAAATAAATTGTCTGGTCCTGGCATTATAGTTAAAATAATGGCTGCTCCTAAAAAAGCTAGTAACGACGAAAGTTCCAATTTTACCCTTCCCCCCGCTATTTGTTAGAAAAAACCATAATTACAATGGTTGTATTTACATTATACTACACGCCACTTGTAACTTTATGACTATATATAATTTTTTTATAAAAAAATTATTATCCTTATTAATGCTCGTTCATGCAACATTTCTCTTCGTTTATGCATTATAATAGAATTCAACACTATGAATTCTATCCTTATTGTATTAAGAAAGAGGTGATTCGTCGATGGCAGTAAGTGATATTGTACAAGAATTTGAGGACGAGCAAGGAAATGTCTTTTATAAAATGAAAACACACGATATCGAGGTTCAAGCAATGCATTCTGCTGGCTTAGCACCCGTTATTACCTACTGGATTGGCGAAAAAGATATTACGGAAGATATTCGAAATCTACGTTTTAGCCCAAGACCTCCATCTAGTTATATTCAAGATTATGAAGAATTTCAATCAATGCTCTATGCAAAAGAGCAACGTGCTATTAACGAACTCTATGAAAAAATGAGTATTAAACCTAAAAACATGACAACAGGGAAACAAATTTTGTGGAGTTTCTTTGTGATGATATTGGCGATGCTCCCTTTACTCGTTGCCATTTGGTGGTTAAAATAATGGTCACTTCCCAGTATTCAACTAATTATTGGCGGTTGCAAACCTCTGCAATTTATCCTTATTTATACACAATTTTTCTATTCAGCTTGACAGACACAAAGAAGTAGTGCATTCTTTATTCAATTAGTAGTACGAAAGAGAACTTGTGGTTATACTCTATGCCATAATCTCTCCAAAATACATGATACACATAAAACGAACGAAGATTAGTATGTAGAAACTAATTGGTAAGAGAGCGATGTCCATCGGCTGTAAGACATTGTACAAAAAAGACTACAGAACCTACTTCGTGAAACGTCCTAGCCAAACTAGGCGCAGTCTCAAGCGTTATGAGGAAAGTGGAATATCTCAAGATATTCAATGTAGGTGGTACCACGGAAAGCAACCTTTTCGTCCTAGTTTTTAGGACGAAAAGGTTTTTTTTATCTTTATTCAGCAATTTGTGGCTTAGGCGGTAGGAATGCTCCCAAATGGTGAACTGGAGGAATTAGGATGGAAAGAAAAAGAATTGTTGTAAAAATCGGCAGTAGCTCTTTAACAAATGCAAAAGGCGAAATTGATAAAGTACGCTTAATGGATCACGTGCAAGCTATTGCAGAATTAAAAAAATGTGGACATGAAGTATTACTAGTTTCGTCTGGTGCTGTAGCAGCAGGCTTTAAACAACTCGGCTACCCTTCTCGCCCTGTGACAGTAAAAGGGAAACAAGCAGCAGCAGCAGTCGGCCAAAGTTTGCTTATCCAAACCTATCATGCACTATTTAGTATTTATGATATAATGCCTGCTCAGATTTTACTTACACGAACTGATTTTTCGAAAAAAGAACGCTATAAAAATGCCTATGCAACATTTGAGGAATTGCTTGAGCGCTCGATGCTCCCAATTATTAATGAAAACGATACGGTATCGGTCAGTGAATTAACATTTGGCGATAATGATATGCTATCCGCACTTGTCAGTGGGCTTGTCCACGCAGACCAGCTTATTATTCTAACAGACATTAATGGTTTATACGATGCCAATCCCAATAAAAATCCGCAAGCAAAACGAATTGATCGGTTAACTGAAGTCACAGATGAAATGCTAGGCTTCGCTGACGGTGCTGGCTCTAAAGTTGGCACAGGTGGTATGGAGTCCAAACTATTAGCAGCACGTGCAGCTTTAAATGCAGGCGTTAAAGTATTTATCGGGACGGGCTACGGGGCTCAAAAGCTAATCGATATTTTAGATGGGCAAGGCGATGGGACATATGTAGAGCATGAAGCACTCGCTGTCTTAACAAATAACAAACAGTGGATTGCACTAACGGAAATTTCTGGTAAAATTTTTATAGATAACGGTGCGGAACATGCATTATTAGAAAATGGAAAAAGCTTACTGCCTGCAGGTGTCTATCGTGTTGAAGGAGACTTCGAACAAGGTGATGTTGTCGAGGTATACAGCCATAATAAACTGATTGGGCGCGGCGAAGTATTATATTCATCACTTGAGCTAGCACACGCCATGGGAAAACGAACTGATGAATTAACCAATTACCCGATAGAGGTTATTCATCGGGATAAATGGTTAAAAATACAAACGAAATAGGAGGAATTCAAATGACAAGTGAAGTATACCAAAAAGGAAAACGAGCAAAAGCGGCAAGCTATGTTTTAAATATTAAAACAACATGCGAAAAAAATGATGCCTTAACAAAAATTGCGGAACAATTACTAATCGATCAAGATATACTAATTTCAGAAAATTTGAAGGATTTAGCAAATGGGAAAGAAAAAGGCATGGCTACTTCGACACTTGATCGTATTATGCTAAACAAGGAACGTATTACAGCAATGGCTGATGCCATTCATTTACTGGTGAAATTAAATGATCCAGTTGGAACTACGCTTGAGCATATTGAAAAGGATAACGGCTTACTTATTGAGAAGCGTATGGTGCCAATTGGGGTTATCGGCATGATCTATGAGGCTAGACCAAATGTTACGGTGGATGCAGCCACATTATCATTGAAAACGGGTAATGCAGTACTATTACGTGGTAGTTCCTCAGCCAAATTTTCAAATATTGCCCTTGTTTCAAGTATCCACCGAGCACTTGAAAAAACGTCTATCCCAGTCGATGCAGTGCAATTAATCGAAGATACAAGTCGTGACACAGCAAAGGAATTATTCCATTTAAAAGAATACCTTGATGTACTGATTCCACGCGGTGGTAAAGCTCTCATTGATTTAGTTGTTCGAGAAGCTTCCGTGCCTGTGCTTGAAACAGGCGCAGGCAATTGCCATATTTATGTGGACCAAACTGCCGATTACATAAAAGCAGAAAACATTTGCCGAAATGCAAAAACACAACGTCCTTCTGTTTGTAATGCAGCAGAAAGCTTACTGATTCATCCGGAGTGGTTTAGTGAACACGGTATACAGTTGCTAAATGCACTACATGAAGCAGGCGTGACAATTGTAGGTGATGCGACAGTTTGCCAAGCGGTAAATTTTGCGCAGCCCGCTACAGAGGAAGACTTTGCAACGGAGTACTTAGATTTGAAGATTAGCGTCAAAATTGTTGAAAACGTTTATGAGGCTATCGAACACATTAATCAATACGGTACGAACCACTCAGAGGCCATTGTTACTGAAGATCAGCTTGTGGCAGATACATTTTTAAATAATGTAGACGCAGCGGCGGTTTATCATAACGCTTCTACTCGCTTTACAGATGGCTTTGAATTCGGCTATGGCGCTGAAATTGGGATTAGTACACAAAAATTACATGCCCGTGGACCAATGGGCTTACCCGCATTAACATCTACAAAGTATTTCATCCATGGAAATGGGCAAATCCGTGAGTAATCGTTTTCTAATGATACAAGAGCCGACAGTAGACAACGCTGTCGGTTTCTCCATTATTGTAATAGCTAAAAAATAGTAGCCATTTCATTACTACTAGAAAGCAGGTTTGTTATGAATGTCTCAGCAATCATAAAACTTACAGTGTCTATGGCCATTTTTGGCTCCATCGGCTTTTTCACAATCCATACTGGCTTACCCGCTACAGAGCTAGTCTTTATCCGCTGTGTTTGTGCAACGCTCTTTCTTGGCGCTTTATGGCTAATAACGGGCGGGCATAAAACGGAGGTGTGGAACAAAAAGGAACTATTGCGCACCCTTCTTTGTGGGGTCTTTATCGTCTTAAACTGGGTATTTTTATTTAAAGCTTTTGAGGAGATGTCGATTTCGATTGCCATTTCAATTTATAATTTAGCACCTATTTTTGTGCTTATTTTAGGGGCGTTATTGCTTAAAGAAAAAATGACTGTACAAGCCCTTGTCGCAACGATAACTTGTTTTATCGGCAGTATTTTTATTATTGGTTTACAAAACTTTATTTCATTATCTGAATTTATGCAGTCAGGCTTTGTGTGGGCATTGCTCTCAGCTTTATTTTATGCATTTACGATGTTAACAAGCCGAACGATAAAAAATTTAAGCGCCTATGCCTTAACATTTATACAAACGGCGGTAGGTATTGTGATGCTAGTACCGTTTGTAGATTTTTCATTATTTGAAGGATTGACAACAACGAATTGGCTTTATATTTTAGGGACAGGCTTTATTCATACCGGATTCGTTTATTATTTATTTTTTGATAGTATTCGTAGCCTATCTACTATACTAGTGTCTGTTTTAGTATTTGTAGATCCCGTTGTCGCTATCTTATTAGATATGCTACTGCTTGATTTCATGCCTAGCCCTATTCAAACGCTTGGTATCTTACTCATTTTTGGTGGGATTTTTTATACTATTTATATTCCAAAGCAAAAAGCTCATTTGCAGGAATGAAGCATTGATTGGACAAGGAGGTATTGTATGCGAAAACTGTATGCAATTGGTGAGCTCTTAATTGATTTTACGCCCGCTGGACAAAGTGGTTCGCTTTTATCGGTCGAACAGTTTACGAAAAATGCGGGTGGTGCACCGGCGAATGTAGCAGCAGTCTGTGCAAAATTAGGCCAACCCGCTGCCCTACTAACACAGGTTGGACAAGATGCATTTGGGGACTTTTTGATTGCTACCGTGAAACAAGCTGGTGTAGATACGCAATATATTGCACAAACAACTGAAGGTGAAACAAGCCTTGCCTTTGTGTCCTTGACTGCGGATGGTGAACGTGACTTTTTATTTTATCGAAAAAATGCGGCTGATTTATTGTACAGCCCAGCACAATTGCCAACGAATTTACTAACAGCCCATGCTATCCTCCACTTTTGCTCGGTGAACTTGGTGGATAGTCCAATGAAGCAAACACATCAGGCGATTATTGAGCAAGCGCATGCTACGGAGAGTCTTGTTTCTTTTGACCCGAACGTACGACTCCCCCTTTGGCATGACGCTGAAGCATGCCGGCAAACGATTTTAAACTTTATTCCGCGTGCGCATATCGTAAAGCTCTCTGATGAGGAATTATCGTTTTTAACGCATATAGACGATGAGCAGCAAGCCGTGCAGTCATTATTTCAAGACAAGGTTCAAGTCATTTTCGTCACGCATGGTGCACAAGGAGCTAGTCTTTACACGAAGCAACAGCATGTAAAAGTTGCTGCTGAAGTTGTACAAGCGCTTGATACAACAGGTGCAGGTGATGCCTTTATCGGTGCCATTTTGAGTATGTTGTTGCAGAAAAACATTACAGTAGAGTCGCTCGAAGCCTTTTGCGAAACATTTGCTACGCCCCTTCTTACCTTTGCCAATCGTTATGCCGCTACATCCACAACAAAACATGGTGCTATCACATCTTACCCAACATTACAGGAAGTCCCTATTCCTTTTTAAATTAAAGACTCCATTTTGACATACGCAAAATGGAGTTTGTTTTATATAGTTAAAGGTCTTCCATATTTAATCTCGATGCGCGGGTATTCCTATGTTTTTCGCGGGTAAATGCTCTCATTTCGCGGGTAAACTCTCCACTTCCGCGGGTAAAAGCACTCATTCCGCGGGTATTTAACCTACTACACGTTAAGCATTGTTAAATTGCTTTTTCATTAAAACATGTGGAATGCCTGCGTCCAAATATTCCTCTCCTGTGCGACGATAGCCAAACTTTTCATAAAAGCCCTCTGCATATACTTGTGCACTAAGTTTTGATTGCGTTAAACCTTTCTCCTGTGCCAACCCTTCAAGCTTGTCAATGATCACTTTTCCGAGCCCGCATTTACGAAATGGCTGTAAAATACAAATTCGTTCCAGTTTGCCATAGCCGTCTACTACACGTAATCGAGCTGTACCAACGGGTTGTTCATTGATATACACAAGAATATGTTCACAAGACGCAGCGAGTGTATCAAATTCATCGTATTCTTCGGATGCTGGAATTTGTTGCTCTTCTATAAATACAGCTTTGCGAATAGCTAAAGCCGTTTGCAAATCGCTGTCTGTTGTAATAATGGTTGCGTTCATTAATAATAGTCCTCCTCAGTTATGAGCATATAATTACTATAGTATAGAACGTTTTATATTACATTGCCAATCACTAAAACTATTTGGAGCGGGGGTCCATATAATCCCTCACAGCATTACTCAACATATACAACCCTAGCACTAATAGAGTAATAGCTCCACCTGGTGCAAATGTATACCACGAAGCTTTTACTAAATATGCTTGCGAATCTTTTAACATACGCCCCCAACTAGGATTTGGTGGTTGAACGCCAAGCCCTAGATAACTTAGTGCTGCTTCAGCAAGCATGGCCGTCGCAAAAGTAACCGTTGCTGCCACAATAATTTGGGATGATATATTAGGTAAAATATGACGAAACATAATGTTATAAGGTTTGACACCAATTAATTTAGCGGCTAGTACGTATTCGGCATCCCGATGTTGGACAAAGCCACTGCGTGCAATTCGAGCAATGGCAGGTATGGCAATCACACCAAGGGCAATTGCGGTATTGACTACGCCAGGCCCGAAAACAGCTACTAGCATTAACGCTAAAATTATGCCTGGAAACGCCATTAGCGCATCCATTAAGCGCATAAATAGTTCATCGACCCAGCCACCTAGAAAACCTGCTAGTCCACCGATTAAAATACCAAATGATGTACCGATAATGACCGTTAATAAACCTACCGCAAAGGCTGTTTGTGTCCCCTTCATCATCCGACTAAAAATATCACGTCCAAATTCATCTGTACCAAATAGATACTTACTACTTGGGCTGTGTAATTTTTCGGGAATATTCATCATATTCACATCATATGGCGTATAAAAGAAGCTAGTAATCATAACAAGTAAAAACCCGACGATGACGAGTAGACCAATGAGTAAATTTATATTTTTCATATATCGTTTCACAATGTCCATTGCATCCACCTCTCATCGTAATCGGATTCTTGGATCTAACACAGAATATAAAATATCGACGATAAAATTAATAACAACAACGGCTACCGTAATATACATCACGATGCCTTGCACTAGTGGGAAATCGCGATTACTAATCGCTGTAATCAATAGCTGTCCAACACCTGGCAAGGAAAATACCTGCTCTACAATAATCGTTCCTGCCACAACTTCTGCCATTATCAAACCAAAAACGGTCAAAATCGGAATCATAGCATTTTTTAACACATGCTTATACATCACATTCCGTTCCGACATCCCCTTACTGCGAATTGTCCGTACATAATCAAGTTGCATTTGTTCTAAAATGGCCGTACGCACGTAACGGAAGTTGACAGCAATTTGAGGTATAGCGATAGTTAACGCCGGCAGAATAAGCGTACTTAACGCCCCGGCAACACTTTGTGACCACGGAATATAGCCACTAATTTTAAAAAAACTAAACTGCATACCCACATATAAAATCAGCATCATCCCGAGCCAAAATGAAGGCACCGCCATCCCAATTTGTGTCAATGTCGATAAGGATACATCACTCAGCTTATTTTGGCGTCTCGCAGCAAACATGCCAAGTGGCAAGGAAACCATTAATACAATGGTTAATGTCAGGACAGCTAGTGACATCGTGACAGGCAGTCTATCCAACAATAAATCTTTTACAGGCATGGAGAAACGAATGGAATGACCTAATTCTCCTGTCAATAGTCCCTTTATCCAATCAGTGTATTGTTCATAAAGGGGACGGTTCAAACCAAGCTCAGACCGCAAGTTTTCAATTTGTGTTGCATCCGCTTCTGTTCCTAACATTGTTCGAACAGGATCCCCAGGTAAAATTTGAAAAACGCCAAACGTAATCATCGACACTAGAAGAATCGTTGTCATTAACAGGATGAATCGACGTATCATATACATCATTTGCAATCATCTCTTTCTAGTTTGAGAATTTTACCTCGGACATATCATGGAACCAGAATGGATAGCTCTTTAGCCCTGTTACTTGCTTGTCAGAACCCCAGACGATTTGGTAATCCGCTACATAAACCGACACTGCCTGCTCCGCTAAAATTTCTTGTGCACGTTGGTAATAAGCCATTTGCTTTGCCGTGTCTGTTTCCTTTAAAACGTCAGCCATGATGTTGTCGTATTCCTCATTCTTAAATAAGAAGAAGTTTTCACTCTCATTGGTAGAAATATAGTCATTTAAAATTTCATAGGCAGAGGCACGACCTGTTAAATCAATCGTCGTCATAGTATAGTCGCGACCAAAGTACACACGATCAAGCCAAATCCCCCATTCCACCACTTCAATCTCTACATCTACACCAATTTCTTTGAGGTTAGCGGCAACAATTTGCGCTATATTGGAATAAATATCGTTATGAGAAGATACAGTAATTTTGGTTTTAAAGCCGTCTGGGTACCCTGCTTCAGCTAATAATGCCTTGGCCTTTGCCACATCAAGCTTGTACTTATCTTCTAACCCTTTCTTTTGATAGTCTCCCATTGCTGGACTCATGTTCGAGCCAAGTGGTACAGCATAACCAGCAAAGACAGAATCAATAATATCCGCTTTACTGATGGCATAGTTCATAGCCTGACGCACTTTGATATTATCAAACGGTGCTTTCGTTTCATTAAACGTGACAATTAAAGAAGAGTTATTGTTTTGATGCGATAAATGATGACTATTTTCCACCTCATTTACCCGTTGCCAAGGGACACTTGTTAAATCAACTTCATTTGCCATTAAGCTCATAATGGCTGCTTGATCATCGGATTGGAACGCAAAAGTTACTTTATTTAAGTAAGGCAAGCCTTCTTTCCAATAGCTTTCATTCTTTTTCAACACTAAATTTGAGCCTGGAGCATATTTCACATAAGCAAAAGGACCAGTCCCGATTGGGTTTTCATTATGCTTGCCGTCATTACTTTTCGGTATAATGGCGGCTTGGCGAGCAGTCAAGGAATAGAGGAAATTGGAATTCGGTTCTTTTAACTTAATGACAAAAGTCCTTGTATCTGGGGCTTCGGTAGATGCTACATTATCAAAGTTATTCGACATTTTTTCGCCACCATTTTTGCCCATTAAGCGATCAAACGAATATTGAATATCTTCTATTGTTAAATCCTCGCCATTATGAAATTTCACACCTGAACGAATTTTAAACGTATAAGTTAAACCATCCTGTGAAATTTCATAGCTTTCCGCAAGCCCTTCTTTTAAGGAGCCATCTGTTTCGGGTGCCATCAATCCTTCAAAAATATTAAGAATCATCTGATAGGAAATCGAGGCTGTTGCTTTATGAGGATCTAAAAAATCCGGGTCGTCATTAATGCGGACTACAATTTCTTGTGGTGTATCTGTTGTTACTGGCGCATTTGTCGGTACTTTATTTGTATCTTTTTTGTCATTATCATTTGAACATGCGCTAATCATCACCCCTAAAAGCAATAACAACATTAGGAAAACCCAATTTCTACTCTGCTTCAAAGTATTTCTCCCCCTTTATGCTGTTGTTGAATACTTATATAACTTTCTACGTCCTCTAATTGAGTAGCACCTTTAACACCAGCAATAATCGCTTCCTCCACGACCTTTGTTGCTAAGTGTCCAATATAGTCGACTGGATACGTTTGCTGTCCTGTACCTAAAACAAAAATCGTATCGCCGTCTAGCATAGTATGGACAGGATAAATCGTACGTGCTAAGGCATTTTGTGCTAGTTGTGCGATTTTTTTCGCCTCTGCCTTTGTTAACTTTGCATTCATCGCAACAACGCCAATGGTCGTATTGGTACCAGCGAGTGCCTGAGATTGACCATGCTCTTCTAAATAGGAACAACTATCCAGCCATTGCCCTGTTGTTCGGTTACGCGCCCCAGCAATCGTTGTTCGAGTAGTAGGGTCCTTTACATCGCCTACTGCATTGACCGCTACCATAGCGCCTACGATAAGCCCATCCTTCCCTATAAGTGAACTACTGCCTAAACCACCTTTCATACAAAATTGTGGCCCTGCTAATTTCCCAACTGTTGCACCATAGCCTGCGCCAATATTGCCATTTACAAAAGCACCAATCTTGGCATTTTTCGCTGCTTCATAACCCATCTGAGCTGATGGTCTTATATGTGCGTCACCAATAAATAAATCAAATAATACTGCACTAGGTACAATTGGTATTTTGGTAACACCCGCATCTACCCCTACACCTTGTTCCTCTAAGTAATGCATAACACCTGTTGCGGCATCCAAACCAAATGCACTGCCACCCGCTAGACAAATGCCATGCACTTGTTGAATTTCATTAATAGGATCCAATGCATCTGTTTCACGTGTGCCTGGTGCAGAGCCTCGCACATCGACTCCACAAACAGCACCATCTTCCACTAAAATAACGGAGCATCCCGTTATGCCTTCTCTATCTTCCGCATGCCCTACTTTCACGCCTGGTACATCGGTAATATTGCCAAACATTAACCCACCCCCTTTTTAAAAATTGAATATTCTGATTATTTTTCGTATAAAAAGCACGCTACTTGCTGATGCTCATTTTTTTGTTGCAATGGAGGCCGCGCTAGCCGACATTGCTCCATGACAAACGGACAGCGTGTATGGAACACGCAACCAATCGGTGGATTCATCGGGCTTGGTAGCTCCCCCTGTAATGGGACTAATTGCTTCGGTTCATCAAAATTCACAACAGGAATCGCAGAAAGTAACGCTTGTGTATATGGATGAAGTGGATGTGCATACAATTCTTTTTTTGTGCCTACTTCCACAATCCTTCCTAAATACAGCACTGCAACACGATCGCTAATATGTTTGACAACACTTAAATCATGGGAAATAAATAAATATGTTAATTGAAATTCATCCTGTAAATCCATCATCAAGTTTAATACTTGTGATTGTATGGAAACATCTAAAGCAGAAACTGGCTCATCTGCTATGATAAACTCCGGATTGATGGCAAGTGCTCGGGCAATGCCTATTCGTTGTCTTTGCCCACCTGAAAATTCATGGGGAAATTTGTGCATAGCATCTTCCGGTAAACCAACCTTTTGTAATAGTTCTCTGACCCGTTTTTTACGCTGCTCTTTCGTTAATGACAATTGTAAAGCCATTGGTTCCTCAATAATGGCGCCTATACGCATGCGTGGATTTAATGATGCAAAGGGATCTTGAAAAATCATTTGCATTTGGTTGCGATATTTTTGCAATTCGCGCCCCTTCAAATGATGAATGGCTTGGCCTTTATACAAAATTGCTCCAGCTGTCGGTTCAACAAGCTTTAAAATCGCGCGCCCAAATGTTGACTTTCCAGACCCTGATTCCCCAACAATACCAAGTGTCTCCCCACGGAAGATGTCAATTGAAATATCATCAACAGCCTTAACGACTTTTTTTGCTTCTTTCATAGACTTACGTTTCACAGGAAAATAAGCTTTTAAATGATGAATTTCAAGTAATACTTCTTTGTCCGTCATTTACCAACGCCCCTTCCTCCGTGTATAAATGACACCTTACATGATGTTGATGCTGCAACAACGTAACTTCTGGTAAAACATGACGGCAATGCTCCATCACAAATGGACAACGTGGTGCAAAACGACAGCCTTCTGGTAATGCATAGGCAGGTGGTACAGTGCCTGGGATAGATGGTAACCTTTTTATATCAGTTTCTAAGGTAGGCATCGTTTTTAATAAGGCAATTGTATAGGGATGTTTCGGTTCGAGAAATAACGCACGAACAGGCGCTTGCTCCACAATTTGCCCAGCATACATCACCATGACGCGATCTGCGGTTTCAGCAACAACACTCATATCATGTGTTATAAACAAAATGGCTGATTGCTGTTCTTTTTTCAGCTTCATCATTAACGTTACAATTTGTGCTTGCACCGTAACATCCAATGCCGTTGTCGGCTCATCTGCAATCAATAGTTGGGGGTTATTGGACATGGCAATAGCAATCATCACACGTTGTCGCATGCCACCGGATAACTGATGCGGGTATTCAGTGAGAACCTTTTCTGCATTGGCGATACCCACTTCTTTTAATAGTTGTAGTGACTTTTCTTTCGCTTGTTTTGTAGATATTTTTTGATGCCTACGAATCGCTTCCATCATTTGATTGCCAATGGTAAAAACGGGGTCAAGTGATGTCATCGGTTCTTGAAAAATCATGCTCACTTCATTGCCTCGAATCTTACTCATTTCTTTATTATTCATAGCGAGTAGATTTTTATCGTTTAATGTAATGGAACCGGCGGATATTTCTCCAGGAGGCATCGGAAGCAAGCGCATGATTGACAGCGATGTTATACTCTTGCCACTGCCTGATTCCCCTACAAGTGCTACCGTCTCACCTTTATAAATAACAAAGCTTACATCATCGACTACTTTTGCCTTTTTCCCATTTTTCAAATGAAATTGGACGTGTAATTGCTTTACTTCCAACAACACTTGCTTGTCTTGTGCTTGTTCCACATGCTCCCCCCTGTTCACGGTCGCTCAGGTGTTGCATAGCGTATCGCAATATTTTTCATTTGGGTATAATTTCTTAGTGCCACAAAACCTTTTTCACGGCCGATTCCGCTCTTTTTATAACCACCAAACGGCATTTGAATCCCACCTGCTGCGCCGTAATTATTGACAAATACTTGTCCTGCCTTCACTCGGCTAGCCACATAATGAGCCGTGTCTAAATCTTTAGACCAAACACCAGCTACTAATCCATAATCCGTACCATTGGCTAAGGTAATTGCTTCCTCCACTGTTGAAAACGTCAATATAGTTAACACCGGTCCGAAAATTTCCTCCTGCGCCAGTTCAGCCTCGGCATCTACGCCATCGAGAATCGTTGGTTGGATATAGTAACCTTTTTCATAGCCTTTTATTGTTAGCGTGTCGCCACCCGTGATCACATAACCATCCTCTTTTGCTTGTTGCAACAGTGCGGAAATCTTTACATATTGCCGTTCATTTAATAAAGGGCCCATATCAACATCAGCTTCCCCCGGGCCAATCTTCAAAGTTTGAAACCTGTCAACTAACCGCTTGATAAACAACACTTTTGCATCTTCTTCAATTAGTAAGCGCGCACCAGCAGAGCATGTTTGCCCCGCATTTTGAATAATGGCACGGACTACGCCTTCTAATGCCTGTTCCATTGGCGCATCCGCAAACACAATATTCGGGGACTTTCCACCGAGTTCTAATGTGACAGGTACGATGTTTTGGGCTGCTGCTTTCATCACTTCTATACCCGTAGCAACAGAACCAGTAAATGTAATATGATTAATGTCAGGATGCCTCGTTAACAACGGGCCTACCTCACGACCTAATCCCGTAATATGTTGAAAAATCCCTTTTGGGAATTTTCGGGCAAACCATTGTGTCATCGCATGGGTTGTCAACGGGGTATCTTCTGCACTTTTGACTATGACTGCATTTCCTGTTGCAATTGCTGCGGCAACGCTTCTTGCCGTAATTTGTAAAGGATAATTCCACGGTACAATATGGACGGTAATCCCTACAGGTTCTAGCACGACAGCATTTAATATACCGTCTTCGATAGGGATCGTGTCTCCCATAAGCTTATCGGCAGCCCCACCGTAAAACTCAAAGTAACGTGCTGCTGCTTCAACATCGGCACGTGCTTGTGTTAAGGGCTTTCCAACATCCCGACATTCTAGCAAACTCCATTCTTCAGCATGCATGCGAATATACTGTGCCAGTTCGAGTAATAGCTGACCACGCTCAAAAGCTTTCACTTGGCGCCACTCTTCACTTTCAACCGCAATACGTGCAGCTTGTACCGCCTCATCTACCTGTGCCTTACTAGCATTTTTTAGTTGCGCGAGTACTTCACCAGTAGAAGGATTGACAACATCTATAAACGCCTGACCATCTCCTTGTACCCACTTTCCATTTATTAGCATCGGTATAATTTGCATCGTACTCCTCCTATAAGCCACGGCCTCCGTCTACATGTAACGTTGTCCCTGTTACCATGCCTGCTGCATCTGATAGTAGGTAACTTACGGCACCTGCAATATCAGATGGGTCGACTAAACGGCCAAGTGGCACTGATTGTATAAAAACATTGTGCTTTGCATGTTCAGCATCTGCATTATGTGCAGTAAACTGCGCTAGCATTTGCGTGTCTGCTGGTCCTGGATGAATGGTATTGACCCGAATTTGATGGGAGGCAAGCTCAATTGCCAGCCCACGTGTAAAGCTTTCCGCCGCTCCTTTAGAAGCAATATACACCTGCAAACCGGGACGAGGACGCACCGCAGAAATCGATGCAATGGTCACAATCGAACCTTTTTTCCGCTTCTTCATATACGGCACAATGGCCTTTGTTGTAATAAACAGACTTTTCACATTTACGTCCATTAGTCGATTCCAATCATCCATTGTTACTTGCTCAATCGGCGTCGCAGCCTGTGCAATGCCTAATGCATTGACCAACCCATCAATTCGTCCATACTTGGCGTAAACTTCATGGACAATGGCTTGTATGCTATCTTCTTGCAAAACATTGACTTCATATGTTTGCAAAGATTGTTGCGCTAGATGTGCGAGTGAAGTAACCGATAAATCAAGACCTATCACAATATGCCCTTTGCCCAGTTGGTCTTCTATAATCGCCTTCCCCATTCCTCCCCCAGCACCTGTCACAATGATTACTTGCTGTGTAACTGCCATCTTACACACCCCTTGCTGTTTGTTTAATATTTTCAAGCGCCAGACAAATGGCATCCCCCATTTGTGTAGTTGTTGCCTGTCCGCCAATATCCGCTGTTTGCACGGCTCCCTCGATTAACACTGCTTCAATTGCCGCAACGATTCGCTTTTCTAAATCAGGTCTTCCAATATGCCCAAGCAATAACGCAAGTGACCAAATTTGCGCAATCGGATTAGCAATCCCTTTCCCTGCAATATTGGGTGCAGAACCGTGCACTGGTTCAAACATTGATGGAAATGCTTTTTCAGGATTTAAATTTGCCGAAGGAGATAACCCTAGCCCTCCAACAAGTGCCGACCCTAAATCCGATAAAATATCGCCGAATAAATTCGATGCCACCACTACTTCAAAATCTTGCGGCCGCTCTACAAAATAAGCGACTAATGCATCGATATAGAGAGATTCCAACGTTAAAGTTGGCGAAGCTTGTGCCACAACATCTTTCGTCATCTCATCCCAAAACTTCATAGCATAGATAATGGCATTTGATTTCGTTGCACTGGTAATTTTCGACTTGCCATTTTGATGAGCATAATCACACGCGGCTTGTACAATTTTTTTAACACCGAGCCGTGTCATTATCGTATTTTGAATCGCCATTTCCTGTGGCTGGTTATGATAAATATGTCCACCACTATTCGAATATTCCCCTTCTGTATTTTCACGGAAAATAACCATATCGATATCTTTGCTATTCGCCAATGGTGAAGCAATGCCCTGTAGTGATTTGACTGGTCTAAAATTGACATATTGCTGGAATTGCTTACGAATCGGCATAATAAATTCCCATACCGTAACATCATCTGGTACACGCGCATCACCAATCGCACCGAATAATATCGCATCATAGTTTCTTAATGTAGTGAGCGCATCTTTTGGCATCATACAACCATGCTGTACATAATAATCCGAGCTCCACGGAAAAATGGTCGTTTCAATGTCTAAAGATGGTTCATCTTGGCGCAGTTGTGCAAGCACTTTTAATGCTTCTGCCATCACTTCCTTACCAATACCGTCTCCAGGAATAACTGCGATTTTGACCATTATGCATCACCTGCTAAAAACTTTAATGCTGCTAAACGATAAATAGCTGTCGTTTCTGCAAGCTCTTCAATATCGACATATTCATCAATTTGATGCGGTAGTTCACGGTCACCCGCCCCAACAGTGACGATTGGTATACCATGTACATGGAGGAAGGTTCCATCCGTAGCACCTGGCACTCCGTTATAAATTGGCTCTTTTTGCGTCACCTCTGCTACCGCTTCGTAAATAGCTTGGACAACTGGCTGTTCTTTTGCAGTAGCGGTTGCTGGGCGATTATCCAGCACCGTAAGCTCCACTTGAAAGTCTGGATCATCTGCTTGGAGTCGTTGAATAATGGCATCGATTTTGCCTAATAATTCATCATGATCCTGGGCTGGAACGGTGCGAATATCTAGCGTCGTCATACAATGATCAGGGATTACATTAATTTGCGCATCCCCTTTTACTGGTGCACGTAAAATCGTTGGTGTAATGGATGGCCAGTTAAGCATTGGATCACGACCTAAACGCGCTTGCTCTTCTTTTTCTAACTTTTCAAGCTCCACAATCAAACGTGCCATCCGCCAATTCGGATTAATGCCACTCCAAGAAATCGCGCCATGTGCCATTTTGCCGAAAATATCGACCTGTAAGCGAATAGCACCGCGTTGTGCAATGCAAACATTATTTTCTTGTGGCTCACAAATAATGGCACCATCTACGCCATCCGCCCAGCCATTGCGAATAAAATGTTTTATGCCTAACATGAGCCCTTCTTCATCACATGGGATACATAAAATAATTTTGCCCGTAAATTCCTCGCCATCTAGTAGCAATGACTGACAAGCTGTTATCATACAAGCGAGATTACCTTTTGTATCATTCGTCCCGCGTCCATACATACGTCCATCAATAATTTCCGCACCGAAAGGATCATATGTCCATGCTTCACGATTGCCTTCGGTTACAACATCTGTATGTCCTTCAAAAAGTAGCGTTTTCCCTGGCTTTCCAGAATCAATAATGCCAATAACATTCGGTCTACCAGGTACAACTTCTTCGACAAACGTTTCAATACCGCTAGCTTGCAAATATTGCGCCACGTAATTGGCTACTTCCTGTTCATTGCCATGCGGGTCATTTTCGCGATAGACACTTTCAATCCGCACGAGCTTTTGTGTTAAGGCAATAACCGTTTCCCGATCTCGTTGATACGTTGCCGTTGTCTTGATCGTTGGTTCAAGCATGTATAAAGCCCCCTTTATATTAGAAAATATTTACAATTTATATTTTCATATTGTATATTTACTAATATATTGGACAAAATGATAATCATTCATAGAATCACACGAACTTTTTTTACCGCTTTTTCCCAATAGAAAACACTCGCCCAAAACGCAATAAAAGTTACGTTTTGAGCGAGTGCTTTTGTATTTTAATTTCTAGCTTTTACGCATACTTAATAAAATCCATCGTGTGCTTTTGATACTAGTGCGCAATATCTTCGGTAATTAAGGTGGATGCTATTAGCTCCAATAGTCGATTTCTTTCCTTTCAGATAGGTTTTTAATAAAGGTAGACATTCACTATCATGTTCTATAAAAACACCTTATCAATTTCCGCTCTGTCATAGTCTAAAATCCAGTCATTCTGCTTCTTGTAAATATCTTTTATTGTAGCGGGAGAAGTTGCCAACAAATCACAACCTCTGTCATCGTAGACGTGAAAAATGGTTTTCCTATTAATATTTATGAAGTAAACATCATAGTAAATCTGCGGTTTCAATCCCAAGTCTTGATTGCAAATGGCTTTTAACAGTGGAATATAGTTAAAATCGAACGTTTTACATTGTAAAGTAAAACGATGCGTTATTAATTTCCCATCTTCATTATCTTCAGGGAATATATACGGTAACGCTTCATGCTTTAATTTCAACAATAAAGATTGGTTCACATAACGTGGAAAATTTTTAAATTTACGTTTTAAGTTTCTATTATTTTTAACATCATGAATATCCATCACTACAAAAATCTCTTCATTTGGACTATGCAGTGCTTCAAATAAAGTAATCGCTCTTTTATAACACCCTAACACATAAGGATTATTTGGATAATCATATTCTCTTTTCCAATTAACCCCAAGTTCAAAACGGATCCCTATATGCCAATTATAAAATAAAGGTGGTCGAAGTAGTAAATTGGGGTAATTTTCGTGCATAAAGTCATGTAACTGCATTTTATCACCTCTCATTATTATCTCTTCAATATTTCGAATATCTGGGAAACACAAACTACTATGTTTCAAATAATTATAAATGTTAGTATATTAGCTCCTTCCCAAATAAACAGTGGTTTGTAATAACTTACACGCGCCCAAAACGCTTTAAAAGCAACGTTTCAGGCGCGTGTTTGTGTTCATATATTATATTAATAACAACTTCGAACATCTCTATTTACTTAACTTCCAGCTAATAAATAGTATTCATACTTATTAAAGTCCATTTTATGCTTGATTTTCTTTTGGAAAAACTTCGCATTGTCCTCTGTAATTTTGTAAGAGCCTGTAACCGGATGAATAGAAGAGAGTTGAAAAATAGTTTGCAACTCCTCTAACGTAATATCGGTCAATAATTCACTATCTTCGATTATTGCCTCTCCTGGAAAACTCCATGACACTTCTCGTATAACATTCTTTTCAGAAAGATAATAGGGAGACATCATTTGCTCTACAAAAAGACATTGCTCGCTCGCAAATTGAAGTGCTTCCTGTTGTATGCTGTTCGCTCCAATATACATATAGTAGTCATAACCGAACTGGACAAAGAAATCCTCGGTAATCAATTGGCAATGAATAAACTCTCGCAACACCATTTTACAGACGATAGGAATTTGAGCAATGGTTACTAGCATATCTTCTGCCAACGAAATTGTATCAAACGCAGCATCATATAAAGGAGAACTTTTATCCACGTCAGACAGACCATATGTCTCAAGATGGATTAGTCGGACATTCTCAATTTGATAAACCTCAAGACATTTCATTACCGTATCTACATACGCATTCTCGACCTGTAAATAGTCGCCTAACGTTAATATTTCTCCATGAAAAGATTTCCCGATTTCTGAAGCACTTGTCCACTCATCTCGCAAATAATGTCGTTCTGCATTTCGATAAGCAGGATTGTACTTAGTAATACGCCATTGATAGTCGATTTCTCTATGCACAGATAGATGCACCTCCATTATTAAAATAAGTACAGAGTCTACGAGTCTTATTCCCTACCACCTATTGACTTCTATTCTCCAAAATATCTTGAATTGTATAGTCGGCCAGTACCGATTGAAACGTTTTTTCGGCTTTTGCAATAACCATAGAGATAAAACGTTCTGAACCGGTAGATGGCACCGACCAATAGGGTGTTTCATTGTCATTTCCTAACACTTTATAAATATCTTGCATCGTAATTTGCGCTGGTGTTTTATTGAGACAATAGCCCCCATAACGACCACTATGCGCCTGTACATAATCCTGTTCTGCAAGTTTGGCGAGCATTTTTCTAATGAATGTAGCATCTTCCCCTAGTGTCTCGGCAATGACATTACTTTTTAGTAGTTCGTTCGATTCCGCCATGAGGACAATTGCTCGCAATGCGACATGGAACCATTTTGGCCCAAGATCACCCGATTGGATAAGTAACTGCATTGTCATTCCCCCAATTTTCTAAATACTCTTTTTTTCGTTTGACTTCTCTTAATCATTGTACTATATTTTAATTGTGATATTTTAATCACAATTAAAATATCGTTTCAATATAAGGAGGGCATGCAAGTGGAAAATCGAGTACACCCTGAATTAAAAACGTTCTTATCAGCTATGGAAGATTTGCATTTAACAAGAGAGAATATTGCACAGTCGCGTGGTGCGATGAATGAAATGCTTAGCGGTGACGAAGTAAAAATGGAGAATGTTATGATATCAGAGCGCTTTATTGCTAGTCCTAACGGGGCCCCAGACGTTCGTATTCGAATTTATGAACCAGTTGAAAAATATGGCGCTGTACCTGCTATTTTATATATTCATGGTGGGGGATTTATCATTGGCTCAATCGAAATGTTTGATGCAAGTTGTCAAATGCTTGTTGCTCAATTAGATTGTGTTGTCGTTTCAGTTGGCTATCGCTTAGCACCTGAACATCCTTACCCTGCTGGTGTAGAAGATTGCTATACAGCCCTTGAATGGCTAGCGGCAAATGCTTCTGAACTAGGGATTGATTTAACACGGCTTGCTGTCCATGGTGCAAGTGCTGGAGGTGGATTAACTGCCGCGGTTTCCTTGTTGGCAAGGGATCGAAAAGGGCCGAAAATTGCTTTTCAAATGCCACTTTATCCAATGATTGATAATCGTTGTATTTTACCGTCAAATAATGAAATTACTGATGCTAGAGTATGGAATGGTCCGCAAAATCAGCGTGCATGGGAAATGTATTTAGGGCCTCATTACGCTAGTGAAGCGCCTATTTATGCAGCTCCTCTGCATGCAGACGATTATGCTAATCTTCCTCCTACGTATACATTTATCGGCGATTTAGATCCATTCCGCGATGAAACTATTGAATATGTTGCGAGGCTTACAAAAGCGGGTGTACCGACTGAATTTCATCTATATCCTGGATGCTTTCATGGCTTTGAACACATGGTCCCACAAGTAGAAATTAGTCAACGAGCAATTAAAAATTATATGTATGCCTTTAAGAAAGCATTTGAAAAAGCGGCTTCACCTACTACTTAAATTACTTTTCCACGCCTGATTAGCGATACTGGAGAATTTATTGGCGATTTCGGATGCTTTAGTGTCTCTTGATTCTAGCAGCGAAAAATACAACAAGAGCATCGAAATTAGATGCTCTTGTAATGACTTTTATGCAATTATTGTTGACGTGATTCGGTCATTTGCTTCCACACTGAGCCTTTTGCTTCTTCTCCTTGCTCAATACGGGCAATCGCCATTTTCACTTGAAGTTTTACTTCAAATTCTTTGTCATCTTCGACTGCCTTTAACGCTTGTAAAGATTGCTCTGTTCCTACTTCATACAGGTACATTGCTGCGCGCCAGCGGACAAGTTTATTTTTATCTTGTAATGCTTGTTGCATTGCCTCTTCAAACTCCACAAAGCCTAGGTCACTCATACAGTCTCCTGCTGTACGGCGCACCGCAGCACTTTTATCACGCAATGCTTTTTCCAAGTATGGTACTACTGCTACATCTTCAATCATGCCTAAGTAGACCGTTGCCAAACGACGGATGGACATTTGCTCATCTTGCAAAGCTAAATCTAAAAGTGGTAAATCATCAAGCTCGGGATCTGCCATTTGATCAAGTAATTGGAAACGTTTTTCCCATTCAGGCTGTTGGAACTGTTCCACCGTTATTTTTAACTTAGCTGGTTTTTGATTGGTCTTTTCTGTATCATTCGCCGTTGCAACAATATCAGCTAAACGTTGTACAGAATAGGTCACATCGATTTCCTGTTTGACCGCTTCCGCAATTTCCTCAAGCTCACCATAACGAACGCCATAGTCAATCCATTTACGTTGGAAGATGTAGTTTTCATCGACATCTGTAGCAATAATGTTATTAAATGCATCGACAAAACGATCACCACAGCTCACACGGTATTCTCGCTGATTGTCAAATACTTTTACTTGTAACGGCACTTGCTTGTAGAACTGGACATGGACATAAACTTCACCGAAAAATTCATTGGCAATTTGGATGTCGCTAGCCTCCGCTACATCTTCCCCCAATACTTGTCGAATGCTCGATAAAATACTTTCCCAGCCGTACTTTGCATTACGTTCGACTGCAAAGAAGTCCGCTACATGATAGACGCCTTTAACCCCTTCTATGGCTAAAATAGCTGCCGCTTCTCCTGTCGCTTCGTCTTTGTTGTCCTTTGTAAAGTTAAAGCTTTTGCCAAACGGTAACTCCGTATCGACGATAATCTTCATTGAATTAGGACTTGGCGTCGGTTCAATTGTAAGTATTTTCATGTAATACACTCCTTATCCGTTTACGATTTCATCTAAGTACGACCATCTTTCAATGAGATGCTCATAATGTGCATTTAGTTCATCTAATTTCGCCGTTAACTCCTGCAATTTAGTAAAATCAGCGCCAGCGTTTGCAATCCCTGCCTCGGTTTCCATAATCGTTGTCTCTGTTTTTTCGATCTCATCTGCAATGGTTTCCCATTCTTTTTGTTCTTTAAACGACAGTTTTTTCTTGTCAGATTTTGGCTTATCAATCTTTTGTTTCTCCACTTTTGGTGCTTCTACCTTGACAGATGTTTCCTGCTCACGCTTTTGTAAATAATCGCTATAAATATCAAGCGACTCATCGACATGTCCTTGCCCGTCTAATATCCATAGCTTTTTAGCTATACGATCAAGGAAGAAGCGATCGTGGGAAATGGTGATGACGACGCCTGGGAAATGTTCGATAAAGTCTTCTAATACTCCTAGCGTTTCAATATCTAAATCATTTGTCGGCTCATCCAATAACAGGACATTTGGTTGTTCCATTAAAAGTCTTAATAAGTGCAGGCGCTTCCGTTCTCCACCGGATAATTTACCGATTGGTGTACCGTGTGCATGTAGTGGGAATAAAAAACGCTCCAACATTTGGGCAGCGGAATAGCGTACACCTTCTGCATCGGTAATGTCATTTGACGCTTCACGAATATATTCAATCATGCGCTCATTTTCATTCATTTTCGGTAACGTTTGTTTAAAATGGGCAAGTTTGACGGTAGAACCGACATGAATCTCTCCCTTATCCGGTGAAAGTTCGCCAGCTAGCATATTAAGTAAAGTGGATTTACCAACGCCATTGGCACCGATAATACCAATACGATCGCCTTGTTGCAGTAAAAACGTAAAATGCTCAACGATTTTTTGTGCACCAAAAGCCTTTGATATATTTTCAGCCTCTAATACTTTGCGTCCAAGGCGTGTTGTCGCTAAGCCCAATTCCAGTGACACATCATCTGACTTGCGTTCTAAGTTGTCTTCCAATTGTTCGAAACGCTGAATACGAGCTTTTTGCTTTGTGGAGCGCGCCTTTGCACCGCGACGAATCCATTTTAACTCCGAACGATAACGATTGCGATCTTTTTGGGCTGAAGCCGCGGCCATTTCCTCACGAATCGCACGAGCCTCTAAAAAGTCTCCATAGTTGCCTGTATGTCGATATAGCGTTTGGTCGGCAATTTCATATATATGGGTTGATAATTCATCTAAGAAATAACGATCATGGGTAATGAAAATAACAGCACCTTTTAAGCGCAATACCATTTCCTGCAACCATTCTGTGGACTGTACATCTAAATGGTTGGTCGGCTCGTCCAATAAATAAAGGTCTGCTGGCTCAATTAACACTTTTGCTAAAGCGACACGTTTTTGTTGACCACCTGAAAGGGTTAACACTTCTTTATCAAACATTTCAATACCAAGCTTTGTCAGCGCGGTTTTCGCAAGGGCATTGACATCCCAAGCTTGCTCCTCATCCATACGTTGCTGTAAGCTAAACAATGTTTTTTGTAAGCTTTCTGACGTTGGGTTCATCGCAAGCGCAGCCACAGTTTCTTCATATTGTCGGTTCAGTTGTAAAACGGGCGAATCGCCTGCAAACACGGCTTGTAGTACCGTTTCACCACTATTAAATGTTGGTTCTTGGGGTAAATACGCTATACGATATTTATTCGGACGATCAATGGCAATTGCATCCGCTTCGATTTGACCAGCTAAAATGGACAGCAACGTAGATTTCCCTGTACCATTAATGCCGATGAGACCCGCACGCTCCCCTTCATAAATTGTAAATTCGATATTTTGAAAGAGCGTTTTATCGCCCACTGTCTTCGTTAAATTTTGTACGATTAAATGACTCATTATGCTTTTCCATCTCTTTCATTCTGTAATTGCTGTAAAAAGCTGACCATAAATTGATGGCGTTCATTTGCCATTTGCTTGCCTTTATCAGTCGTCATTAAATCTTTCAATAATAAAAGCTTCTCATAAAAATGGGTTACAGAAGATGTATTTTTACTTCGATAATCTTCCTCGGTCATTGTTGTACGTGCTTCTTCTGTATCATCGTATAGTTTACGACCTTTGGCACCACCATAAGCAAATGTCCGTGCAATGCCGATTGCGCCAATGGCATCTAAACGATCAGCATCACGCACAATTTTCGCTTCAAGTGAAGTGGCTTTCAGTTCATTGCCCCCATTAAACGACACTTGTGCGATGCAATCACGAATATGTTGTTTTTTTGCATCACTAATCGGCAATTCATTAATAAGCTGTTCTTCTTGTTCTTTGCTATCTGTATACTTTTTATCACTCACATCATGCAAAAGCACCGCCATTTTCACAACCTCTGCATCTGCATCTGGTTCTGTATGTAAAATCGCTACCGCATTTTCATAAACGCGCTCAATATGTTGAAAATCATGACTCGCATCAAATTGCTCATAGATACCACGTACCTTGTTTTTTAAATCATTCATATCCATTCTCAGTCCTTCCTCTTTGCCTATTATACTGTATTGCTATCGGAAGTTGGTAACGATGTAGCCTTTTCTAGAGAAAAACAAATAAAAAATACATATCAATTGATTAATTATTCAGACTATTGTAAAATAAACATACAGAACAACCTCTATTGTTCTGTATACTCACAATTTGCGTAGCGTACAAAAAACTATGTGTTTTACTAGCTTAAATAACTTCAGCGGGCTTACAATTGAATACTGTTTGACAGAATGATGAAATGCGTATAGTGTAACCGATCATCTTCAATAAAAGTGAACATTTTCCCTTATTTTCAAGTTTGTCAACCCGCATAGTACATGTACAATACAAAAATTTGTGAACAACCAGTTAGTTTTGTTTGCACGACCACGAAGGCTTTTACCAAATGTAGCAAGGTATGATGGATTCTTCATTAAACGATGTTACCTTCTACTATTCGATACCTGAGTAGATTGGAACGTAACGTCTACCTTTAATGATTCATGTATCATCCACTATGTGATCATTTTGCGAAATGCCGCATCATTGGAGTCGTGCTAACAAGGATCGATAATTCATTTAGGCAACATTTTTCCGAAGTTCATTTTAGGTAAAAAGGAAGTAATACGTTACGAAGGAAGTAGGAAAGAAATTGACTGCATGTAATACCCTCCCGCTGAAGGAACAATAAAAGCTGCCCATCTTATTGAGATGTTGGCAGCTTTTATATTGTGAATGCTTTTACCCGCGAATTGAGGTATTTTATCCGCGTTTTTTTAAACTTTACCCGCGAAACAACTACTTTTACCCGCGATATTTAATTAAAACAACCCGACCGCATGTCCTTCACTATCAACATCCATACGTAGGGCAGCTGGCTGTTTAGGTAAACCAGGCATTGTCATTATATCGCCTGTTAAGCAAACTAAAAATCCTGCACCAAGCTTTGGAATGACTTCACGAATCGTTACGGTAAAGCCTTCAGGACGCCCTAGTAAACTTGGTTGGTCAGATAACGAATATTGTGTTTTGGCCATACATATCGGCAACGTATCCCAACCAAATTTTTCGATTTGCGCCATTTGTTTTTTCGCTTGGTCTGTAAATTGGACATCTTTCCCGCCGTAAACTTTCTGCACAATAGTACGTACTTTTTCTTCAATTGATTCGGTTACATCATATAAAGGAGAGAAATTATTTTCTTCATCTAACACAGATATTACTTGTTCTGCTAAGGCTAATCCACCTTTGCCGCCCTCTTCCCAGACATTTGTACGGGCAATGCGCACATGATTTTCTTGACACCAGTTTAGCACGGCTTCTAGTTCTGCTTCTGTGTCTGTAATAAAACGGTTTAACGCGATAATTGGTTCAACACCAAATGTACGAATCGTCTCCACATGTTTCGCTAAATTTTCGATGCCTTGTAACAGGGCAGGCACGTTTTCTCCAACAAGTGCTGTTTTTGCTACTCCGCCATGCATTTTCAATGCACGAATGGTTGCTACAATTACTACCGCACTTGGTTTAAAACCTGCTTTACGTGCTTTAATGTTCATAAACTTCTCGGCGCCTAAATCGGAACCGAAGCCCGCTTCTGTTACGACGATATCAGCTAGCTTACGTGCTGTTTGTGTTGCCATAATGGAGTTACAGCCATGTGCGATATTCGCAAATGGACCGCCATGAATAATTGCAGGTGTCCCTTCAAGTGTTTGTACTAAGTTTGGTTTGAAGGCATCTTTTAATAGCAGCGTTAGTGCGCCTTGTACTTGTAAATCGCGCACAAATACTGGCTCACGATCAAATGTATAACCAATCACGATGCTTGCTAAACGCTCACGCAAATCATCTATGCTAGTTGCCAAACAAAATACCGCCATAATTTCAGAGGCAACTGTAATATCAAAGCCATCCTCACGTGGCATCCCTTGTACTGGTCCACCAAGACCAATCACCACTTTTCGAAGCGCACGGTCATTCATGTCCATCACACGTTTCCAAATGATACGACGAGGATCTATGTTTAAGGCATTCCCTTGATGGATATGATTATCAATAAATGCTGACAGCGCATTGTTCGCTGTTGTGATGGCGTGTAAGTCACCAGTAAAATGTAGGTTAATATCCTCCATCGGTACAACTTGTGCATAGCCACCACCCGTTGCGCCCCCTTTGACACCCATTACTGGGCCTAGGGAAGGCTCACGCAATGCAACAACAACATTTTTCTTTAATTGATGAAGGGCATCTGCTAACCCAACCGTAACTGTTGATTTTCCTTCACCAGCTGGCGTTGGACTAATGGCGGTCACTAATACCACCTTTGCATCCTCACCATGAGCTGTTATTTTTAAAGGATCGATTTTAGCTTTGTAGCGACCGTATTGTTCTAATGCATCCTCTGGAATGCCGGCCGCTTTGGCGATGTCTATAATTGGCTTCATTACCGCTTGGCTAGCAATTTCTAAATCTGATAAAGGTTGATTTTTCGTTGTCATATGGAACCCTACTTTCTCTATATATGATTCAACTCCATTATAGACTTTATTGTGAAAGAATACACAGTTAGTTATGCAATATTTCGACAATCAATTGACATCTCTAATGAATTCATGTATGTTCTAAGAGAAAATGCAATTTTTCATATTTTTTCAATTATGTCACGATTTAATTGATAGTATTTTACATTCAAGCGCATTGGAGGCGAATGCTTATGCAACAAGGAATCGTAAAGTGGTTCAATAACGAAAAAGGTTATGGCTTTATTGAATGTGATGATGGAGAAGATGTATTTGTACATTTTACGGGCATACAAGAGGAAGGCTTCCGTACACTTGAAGAAGGGCAAAAGGTTTCATTTGATGTAGTGGAAGGCAATCGCGGTCCGCAAGCATCCAATGTTGTGAAATTATAAGGTACAAGGAGCTGTTCAACAACTGAACAGCTCCTTATTTATAAACGGTCCTACTTTAAACATCTCTAAGGGTTAAGCCAATAAAATGCCGAAGGAAACATTAATGTTTCCTTTGTTCGATCAGTATCCTTCAATGTCACTCCGAAAGGCCCTTCACTTTTATGTCCAAGCATCATTTTTGTAGCAGCAGCTTCTTCATAGAAATCTAAACGAATATTTGGCAAATGTAAGGCAATAAACTCGGAATGTACAACTGGCTCCGGTAATTGTAATACTTCATGCCATAACTTTGCTGTTGCCTGTGCATCTTGCACATAAAATTGCACAGATTCCATTGAAATCGTTTGTGATGTTGTTACCGCCCCACTGGCTATTAACTGCGCATAGCGCTCCTCATCTCCATCAGCCCACTCAATAAAAAATGGAAAATCAATTGCTTGCCCTACTTTCCCAAAATGCAATAGTTTCCAATGCACAACTGATCCATCTGGTCTCGTTCGACTACAAGCATCTGGTCCATAAACATCGAAACCAAGAGCACTTAATCGTTGTGCCTCTTGCTCTATATTTGTTGTACGTAAAGCAATTCTTGAAAAACCATAGCGCTCATTGTTCTGTTTGAACGTATAATGCAGAGAATACGGTAATTTAGCCGCTTCCTCAAATAGTGCATGATCGTATACTGCTATTTGTTCAATATAGCTTAATCCAAAATAGCTTAACGTATTATATGTCCCCCACATTGTGTGTTGCCCACCATTCACGGTATGGATATGACGTTTATTTAAAAAGACTTTCATATTTTCTGGTGACTGAACTTGATGAACTAAATGATCAAAATACAAAGTCATACTTCTACCTCCTTTTGTCCTTTCATTATATACTTTACCAGTTAGTTTTGTTGGTTTAAATTAAAATTAAAATATTTAAATAGTTATAGTACTTTCTCTATACTATGAAACTATTTTAAATGATGTCATTCAAGGCCTACAATGGATTTTGTCTTAAGATTTTGCGAAGTTTGTAGCTGCTTAAGAGGATTGTAATTGAAAAAATAGACTATAAAAAAATGACCAATGCCAGTGTTCTTTCTTAACATACAACACTGCTATTGGTCATTTTTTATGGGATGTATAAGGCGAGTAGTTAATATTTGTTTAACGTAAGGATTACGTTTTGTACATCATTTTATATACGAAAGTTGTCAGCATATTTTAACACGAGCTGCGTTCGGGAAGTGACTTGAAATTTCCGATATAAATTTTGCAGATGCTTCTTCACCGTATTTTCACTGACATATAAAATACTAGCAATTTCTGCATTTTTAAACCCTTTACATAAATAGCGTAACAGTTCCTTTTCACGTTGGGTAATTTGCAATGATTGTGCTGGCTGAACGTATTGATGTAATAAATAACTATTTTCAATCAAGCGCTTCACAACTAATAGCTTTTGTCGATCCTGTTCGGTAAAGGGCTTTTCCCCCTTTTTGCGCAAAAAGCCAATTGCCGCGGATGGCTTATGTTGTATAGTCAAATACATCACCATTTCATCTATAAAATCATGGTATTGTAAAAAGCTTTCTATATAATAACGCTTATTCTTTCTTGATATCACTTCGTTTTGTTGCATTAATTGAATATCAGGCTGGTTTTGCATATTCATCGGATGTAAAGGATCATAAAATTTATATACATTTAAATAATTTTCCACTGTATACGCTTCTACATTAAAACACACTGGTTGATTAGTTAACTCGTCATCTATCACTTCCCAGAATATAGCATGCTCGTAGTGACAACATTCACTTAATACTTGCAAAACATTCAATTTAAAATCTTCACTTGTTTGTTGCAAATTAATATTTGAAATTCTAACCATTGCTTCTAGTAAATAGTTCACCTCTTTTATTTCAAAAAATATTATAATCACCTCTATTCTCTCTTTTAAACACATATATTCTCTTTAAAGCAATTTTATACTTTCGGGTAATGTTACTTTTTCATTTATCATTTTAAAATAAACTTGTAAGTCAAACTAATAATGAGGTGATCAGATGAATTTACAAGAATATGCTTCCTATGATGGGCTTGGATTAGCAGAGTTAGTAAAAACAAAGCAGGTGACACCGCAAGAACTTACAACATTAGCGCTACAAGGAATTGACAAAGTGAACGCTTCGATTAATGCCGTTGTTAGCGTATTAGAGGAACAGGCTGAAAAAGCAATGTCAACTTTACATGAACAACAACCATTTGCAGGTGTCCCCTTTTTAATTAAAGAACTTGTCATTCATGCGGAGGATGTGCCACATAGTATGGGCAGTCGTGTGGCAGAAAAGGCGGTGATGTCCGTTGACAGTGAATTAATGAAACGTTTTAAAAACGCAGGTTTTGTATTAAGTGGTACAACGACAACACCGGAATTCGGTTATAATGCTGCAACAGAAGCTGTCGTTTACGGCCCTACTCGTAACCCATGGAATCTAGACCATAGCCCAGGAGGTTCAAGTGGTGGAGCATCTGCTGCTGTTGCTAGCGGCATTGTCCCTATCGCACATGGTAATGATGGTGGTGGATCACTTCGTATTCCCGCATCATGCAGTGGTGTCATCGGTTTAAAGCCCTCACGTGGCCGCGTACCGATGGGCCCTTACAATAGCGAAGCATTAAATGGACTAGCCATTGAATTTGCCCTTACTAAAACCATTCGTGATACCGCTACTTTACTGGATCAAGTAGCAGGGCCAGACTTAGGTTGCTACTCGGTTATACAAAGCCCAGAAATGCCCTATAGTAAAGCGATACTACAAAAGGGAAGACCACTAAAAATCGCCTGGACTACAGCAACTAATTCTGGTGTATCCGTCGATATGGAATGTATTGAGGCCGTTCATAAGACGGTAAAATTATTAGAACAGTTAGGGCATGAAGTAGTTGAAGCACGACCAGTTTATGACCAAGCAACCTTTTCCAGTGCAACGGTCAATATTTGGACAGCGAATATTTATAAAATGATTGAAGGTGCTGCCGCATTAACTGGGAAAACACCTTCACGCGATCATATTGAAGCAGCCATTTGGCAGTGTTATGAATATGGCAAAGAGTTAAAGGCTAGTGCACTATTAGAAGCCATCCATACGAATGCACTTGTGTCACGCCAAGTTGGAACATTCTTTGCGGATTATGATGTGCTATTAAGTCCAACAATCGCCACTTTACCAGCCAAAATCGGGGAGCTAAATGCCAATAACCCCACTATTTCAGCAATTGAATGGACAGAACAAATTTTCACATACGCACCGTTCACAAACTTGTTTAATGCAACAGGTCAACCATCGATATCATTGCCACTTGCGATGAGTGCGTCAGGCTTACCAATCGGACTCCAATTTACAGGGCGCTTCGCAGATGAGCTAACACTGCTTCAGCTTGGGAAACAATTAGAGGAAGCGGTTCCATGGAAAGACCGTCTTCCACACGTACATGTAGGTACTGAAGTTGCAGAAATTGCTAGAAAGTAAGAAAAAGGAGGTGCAAGCATGAATCTTGCACCTCCTTTTTCTTGTTTATTGACATTGGACATTCTATTAAGTCAAACGTTTGAAATAGGAGACAACGGGTATTGTTTGGATAAAGGCGCTTCGTGAATGAATACATAGCTAAAGGATAAGCGTTTAGGTGCTGTTTCAATTGCTAGTTAGTCTAAGAAAGGATAAGAAACATGAAAAAAACTTTATATGCAAGCATCATCGCTCTAAATTTATGTTTTTTTACCATCATGCAGGATGGTAAAGCAAAGGAAAATGATGAAACGGAACGAAAGATTGTCCTTATCTCATTTGATGGCATGAAAAATGACTATACTAAAAAATATGTTCAAGAAAATAAATTACCTCATATCAAACAAATGTTAGCAAACGGGGTTACTGCAAAAAATCCTTCTACCATTACCCCTTCTCTTACTGCCCCTTCACACGCAGCCATTGCCACAGGGGCGACACCGAAACAGACGGGCATCGTAAGCAATCATTTTCACGAACCAAATACAGCAATCGATAATGAAGAAAGTGGTTTCCAAGCAGAAAGCGAAGTACCGCCCGTGTGGGTAGAAGCTAGGAAACAAGGCAAAACAACCGCTACTATCGCTTTTCCTGGAGCAAATCCTAAAGAAGAAAAACAAGGTGATTTTGCTATTTATTTTGGTGAAACATGGTCTCCAAGCACTTTGGAGTCATTAACCTTTCAACTAGCTTCCGCATGGATTGATGCCCCTACAAGCTACAGCCCTATTAAGGAAACCGAATTGTCTATTGACATGAAAAATGAAAAAAATCGCCTTCTCCATATTTTAGCGATTGACTCGTCTAACGATCAAATACAAAACTATGACACCTTTATAGTATCTGCAGATAAAAAGGTCGATGCGGAAGACGTGATGGTAACAGCAAAGGAATGGGGAGCTCTTTCCTTCCAGTTAAAAGACTCTCTGTCCGCAGGTTTTTACTTTAAAGTAAAAGGCGAGATGCAAGACCTTAGCCATCCTGTAAAGTTTTATAGAACGGCCGTAACTTCTAGCTTAATTAGTGGTCCTAAAGGATTTTCCGATGAGATTGAGCAACAATTTGGTTTTTATCCTGTCCAAGATGACGACAGTGCCCTAGAAAAAGGATGGATTACGAGAAAGGAATATGAAGAAATCAGCGCCCGATCTGTTATGTGGGTTACAAAAGTTGCTCTTTATATAAAACAGCAATACAACCCTGATTTACTTATGTTTTATACGCCCCATATAGATTATGAACAGCATAAGTATTTATTAATCGATCCACGGCAACCAGACTTTTCAGTTAAAAAGTCCGAAAAATATATGGGCTATATCGAATGGTCATATCGTTTAGCGGATCAAGTAGTTGGTGAAACATTAAATTCCTTGAAAAAGAATGATGCATTATTTGTCGTCTCGGATCATGGAATGGAACCAGCCCATACTACTCTTTTCCCTAATAAAGTATTAAAAGATGCTGGGTTATTAACTGTAGATGAAAAAAACAACATAAACTATGCGCAATCAAAAGCTTACGCCATTCCTAGTGGCTCCGCGGCACATGTCTATATTAATTTGAGAAACCGTGAAAAGAAGGGAGTTGTACCACGTGAACAATATGAACATGTCCGTAGCCAAATCATGCAAGCTTTTAAAGAGGTAAAAGTCTCGGATAATAAGGAAGCACTTATTCAATATGATGTGCAAAAAATGAAAACTGCCATTAAAGTAGAGAGCTTTTCATTCCCTACTGTCCAACATCATATCAAAGATCTTTGGCACCATCTTTTGAAACCAAAAATTCATCCCTATGAAAAGGTCATAAAAAATACAGACGACAATAGTACCCTTTTAGAACATCAAAACGCAGGTGATGTTCTATTAATTGGCGCTCCTGGCTATGTGATGGGCAGCGACATGGAAAAAAATAGTGCACCAACGATTGAATTAGGGACACATGGAGGAGATGCTGCTAGAAAGATGTTACAACCTATTTTTATCGCTACTGGGACAGCTATTGTAAAAGGGAAAGAAATAAACACCACATCTAATTTAGATATTGCACCAACGATTTATCATGTACTTGGCTTAGATATCCCCTCATTTGTTGAAGGCGAAATTATTGAAGACATTGTTACCGTCCAAAAAAGGGAATGATTCACACAATCATTCCCTCAAAGTATGAGCAACACGCAACCGTTTGTTCTTAATCGAACAATAGTGTACCCGCATAAATTGCGTTTGTTCTTACCCCCGGTTTAATTTCTCCATTTATAGAATAAATGTTGCTATCCATTAACACTAAGCCCTCACCACAAGGTGCATCAAATGGGACTTTTCCTACAGAACGCCAAGTATCTTCTTGCGCATTATAGATGAGTACATCTTTATTCCACTTAAATTCATAAGGATCTGCAGTAAAGTATTTTGTTCTAAATGCCAAAAGTTCATCATCTTTTAATGTCCCTAAATTTTTTACTGCATCATCATAAACTTCTTTATTGAAACCGCCAATGACCATCATTTCATTGTTATTTAATTTGACTGAATTAGCGCCAAGTAAAGATAGCTCTTTGTCATCCAGTTTTACAGAGGAGGCTTTGGACCATTGATTTTTTTCAATATTATATTGGTAACCATCTGTATAGGCAACAGATCCGCCACCACTAAATACATAAAGGTTTCCATTTAATATTTGGGCCACACTTTGGTTTCGAACACTTTCCCCTGGTATCGAAGCTAGCTCTTTTATTTTCAATGTTTTTAAATCATATTCATATAATTTATTACTTTCTTTTGCATTTTGCTTACCAAGTCCAATATACAATTTACCATTCTTTTCAGCCGCTATCCCATCACTAAATGTAAATGGCAAATCCCCTATTTTCTCTACTTTCAATTTTTGATTTTGGTCAACCGTCAATAATGTGATATCATCTGCATATTCTTTGTCAGGACTGCCACCAATATAATAGATTCCCTTTTCTGTCGTGATAGACGCTCCATAACCAATCTCATGATTAAGGTTCGTATGCTCTACCAGCGTTAACTTGTTGTTATCTTTTTTATAGACATAGACATCGGAGTAATGTTTCTTTGCCCCTCCATTTAAAACTGTATCATAAGGGAAATTAGCACCTCCTCCTACGATTAAATAATCTTTATAAGAGCCAGCTAAGACGCCAGCTGTTCCAATATTCTTGTCAAATCCTTTTTGTGCCTTAAGTTCTCCTGCATATTCCCATGTTATTCTGTCCACTGATTCTCCGCCCCTAGAAGCTTCTACTTTTTTATTTGCCATACCAACACCTAAAACCAACATTGATGCCATAGCTACTACCAAAAATTTTTTCATACGTTCGCCTCCTCTTCATTTGGAAATATAAATTTCTTATTATGGATATAAAAAATAGTGCGCAAATCACCTCCTTTGGGGGATTGCTTTTATTTCTAAATAGCCCTATAAAAATTCTAAATATTCCGAATATTTAAGCGTGAAAAAGATTATTCTTTTGAAGGAAAACGATAAGAAAAGAGGTGAAAATAGCGTTTATATTAAACGACGGACATCGTAACAAAATCTATGTTGAAACGATACTTACTAGTATTTAAGAAAACAATCAGCTTCTTCGACAACAAAACTCCTTAAATAAACCAATGCTAGTCATCCATTGATAGTTCTTTTTGATACGATAGGACACCTCTACAAAAAGTCATTAGTACCTCGTAATGATCGTCTAAAACTACTATATCTGCATCCTTCCCTACTGCAATACTTCCTTTTCGATGACTAATATTTAACTGCTTTGCAGGATTTCTTGACGTCATGATAATAACATCTTCCAGTGTACAGTCATCACAGTAATGCAGCATGTTTTTCATTGCATCATCAAGTTTTAACACACTGCCCGCTAATGTGCCATTTTGTAATTCAGCCGTACCATCTTTCACGAAGACCAACTGACCGCCTAAATCATAATTGCCATTTTGTAAACATTTTGCACGCATGGAATCTGTAATTAAAATGAGCTTCTCACTTTTTTTACTTTGATATGCTAACTGAATCATTTCAGGACATACATGAATGCCATCTACAATTAACTCAGCATATAATTCTTCCAGCAACAAAGCAGCCCCCGCGACGCCCGGCTCTCGGTGATGCAATCCTTTCATTTGATTAAATAAATGCGTTACTTGCGTAGCCCCCGCAGCCATTGCCTTTTGGACTTGCGCAAATGTCGCATTTGAATGGCCGATTGAGATGACAACACCATGTTGTTTCAAATGCTGGATTAGTTCCAAGCCCCCTTTTTGCTCAGGAGCCAACGTAACTAGTTTAATGGTTCCTTCAGCTAGCTTTTGCCATTTTTCAAATAGCGAGATTTCTGGCAGCACGATAAAATCCACTGGTTGAGCCCCTGCCATGCTAGGGTTCACAAATGGCCCTTCTAAATGAACCCCTAGCACCTCTGCCTGACCTGGTTGTTGATGATTTTTTATAAAATTTGCTGCGTTTTTTAACGCCTGTGAAATATGGTCGTCCGATTGTGTCATTGTCGTCGCTAAAAAACTCGTTGTCCCTTCCTGGGGCAATGCTTCGACAATTGTTTCCAGCGATGCAATTTCTCCATCCATTACATCAGCACCAGACGTACCGTGAATATGAATATCAATGAGGCCAGGTATTACGTTATGTCCCTGTAAATCAATGATAACCGCTTGCTCATCCGTTCTATAATTGTGCATCCATCCTATAGCTTCAATGTTCATACCCATCATCTTTATAAATCCATCATCAATAATGCCATTTTCTGCATATATTTTGGCATTCGTTAAAACAATTGATTGTTCCATCAACCTCACTCTCCCCACCAATCAATTTACTTGTCCTAATATTTTGTCTGCCTTTATAACATCTTCTCTATAACCACTTGTGCAGT